>NZ_JBEXSI010000059.1:0-40730 GCF_040613515.1 Streptomyces sp. NPDC006261 | reverse complement strand
AAGAACCCCGCATCGAACAACCCCACACCCTCAACAAAACCCCCCTCACGCACCCCACACACCTCACCCGACAACACCCCAGCACCCCACCCCCGATCCACCGGAAAACCCGACACCACATCCCCACCCGACACCACCACATCCCACAAACCCTCAGGCGAAACCACCCCACCCGGAAAACGACAAGCCATCCCCACAATCACCACAGGATCACCCGTCGGAGATTTCTGGGAATGCCTGGCGGGAATGCGCGCTGAATCGGCACCCGGAGTTTCGGATGAAGTCGCCGAACGAGCCGGGGACTCGTCCTGGGGGTCCTCCGCAGAATCCTCCTGCAAAGTGGTCAGCAGTTCACTCAGAGCCTCCGGCGTCGGGTGATCGAAAACCGCCGTCGACGGAAGGTCCACGCCCGTCACCTCGCACAGCCTGTCCCGCAGTGCCCCCATCATCAGGGAGTCGAAGCCCAGGTCCCGCAGGGCCACCCGCCCGTCGAACTCACCACCCAGCACTTCACGGACGACGGAGAAGACGGTCTGCTCGGCAGACGCGCGGGAGCGGCTGAGCGGTGCGGACGCCGGTTCGGCGGCCGCCGCCGGCCACCAGTAGGACTCGCGCTGGAAGGCGTACGTGGGCAGTTCGACGGTCCGGGGCCGTGCCCCGGCGAAGGCGGGGCTCCAGTCGACCGGTACGCCCCGCACGTACAGCTGTCCGACAACCGCCGCGAAGCACTGCCCCGGCGCCGCCGCCTGCGGGGCGGCCCAAGTCCCGATGCCCGGAGTGCGGACACCGAGCCGACCCGTCGCGTCCAGCCACACGGTGTCTGCGGCAGCAGGTCCGGTGAGCTCCTCGTGCCCCGGCGGCACACCGTCCGTCCTCACGAGGCGAGCACCCTCCTCGGGCGTCAGCAGGCCCCGGACGATCGCGGCGGCGACTGCGCCGGGCCCCGGCCCGGCGCTCACCGCGTCCGGCCTGACTCCGTACGCCCGCCAGACCGCGGCGAGCGCCACCATGACGGTGAAGGCGCACGCCTGCGCCGTCCCCGACGCCGGCTCATCGGTTGCGGTGGAGCGCAGGAGATCGGCGGCGGATCCCAGTCCGCACGGCGCGAACATCCGGTCGCACTCGGCCAGCTCCGCCTTGAACTCCCTTGAGCTGACGATGAGTTCGCGCCCGGCGTCGAGGCACGCGCCGACAGTGCCGGGGAAGACGAGCGTCAGGGGCTTCGCCTCCGGTACGAGATCGTCCGTGACGAACACGACCGAGCCCTCGTCCGCTCCCGCGCCCATGCTCGGGTCCGTGGCCAGGTCCGGGCCGAGGGCCAACGCGTCGAGGGCCATGACGAAGTCCGCCCGGTCCGCGGCGAGTACCACCGCCCGGTGGGCGAAAGCCGTTCGGGTGGTGGCCAGCGAGTAGCCGATGTCCGCGATCGTGTGGGACGGGTTCGCCACCACATGGTTCCGCAGCCGCCGTGCCTGGTCCCGCAGGGCCTGCGCGCCGCGTCCCGACAGCACCCACGGCACCGGGGCGGGGACCGGACGGTGCGCGACGGCGTCGTCGGTCGACGGGCCCGGGAGGGCTGTGGCGCCGGACGGGAGCCGGGGTGTGGCCGTCACCACGAGGTGGCAGTTGGTACCTCCCATGCTGAACGAGGAGACGCCCGCCGTCCGGCTCGCGCCCTCCACTGCCGGCCAGTCCTCCGCCCGTGTCTGCACCCGCAGGCCAAGCCCGTCGAGGTCGATCTCGGGGTTGGGCGTCTCGAAGTTGAGGCTCGCCGGTATGACGCCGTGGGTCAGCGCGAGGGTGGTTTTGATGAGTCCGGCGATACCGGCTGCCGCCTCCAGGTGGCCGATGTTGGTCTTGACCGAGCCCACCCGGAGCAGATCGCGGCCTCGCCGGTCCGCACCGAACACCGCGCCGAGGGCCTCGGCCTCGATCGGGTCGCCCACCTTCGTCCCGGTGCCGTGGAGTTCGACGTACTGCACGTCCTCGGGCGCGACCCCGGCCTGACGGTGGGCCGCCCGCAGGACGTCGGACTGCGCTGCCGCGCCGGGCACCGTCAGGCCCTCACCCCTACCACCGTGGTTGACGGCGCTGCCTCTGATCACCGCGTGGACGCGGTCGCCGTCGGCGAGCGCCCGGGCCAGCGGTTTGAGCACCACGAGGCCGGCCCCCTCCCCTCGGACGAAGCCGTTGGCCCGGGCGTCGAAGGCACGGCTGCGACCGTCCGGGGACAGCCCGCCGAAGGCGGCGGCCACCTCTGCGCCCGCCTCGGTGCTGTTCAACTGGACACCGCCGACGAGGGCCAGGGACGATTCTCCGGCGCGCAGGCTGGTGCAGGCCAGGTGCACGGCCACCAGTGAGGACGCCTGTCCCGTGTCGACGGTGATGCTCGGACCGCGCAGATCGAGGGCGTACGAGACCCGGTTGGCGATGATGCTGCGGTGGGTCCCCGTCATGGCGTGGTGGGTGAGCGGCGCCGCGCCGTCGCGCCGGATGACACCGTCGTAGTCACCGGACGAGACTCCGAGGAAGACCCCGGTGTCGCTGCCGTGCAGGTCGGCGGGGAGCAGTCCGGCGGACTCCAGGGCCTCCCAGCTCACCTCCAGCGTCAGCCGCTGCTGCGGGTCCATGGCGTTCGCCTCGCGCGGGGATATGCCGAAGAAGCCGGCGTCGAACCGGTCCCGGTCGAGGTGTGTGCCCTCGTGCCTGCCGGTCGCGGGCGAGCGGGTGATGGCGGAGCGGCCCTCCCGCAGCAGACGCCAGTAGTCGCCCGGCGAGGGGGCCTGCGGGAAGCGGCACGCCAGGCCGACGATCGCGATCGCCTCGCCCCCCGTCGCTCCCGCGCCTGCGATGCCGTCCACCCCATGTGCTGCCACGGTCGTTCCCCGCCCCTTCTGGTCACTCCGGTACTGCCTGCCTTGGTTTTCCCGGTCTTCCGGAGCCATCAGCCCCTCACGAACCGCCCACCGGCCCCGCCGGCCCTCCGGATCGGGCGCGGGCGCCCCGGCGCTGACTCACCAGGTCACGCGCAGCGAGCTCAGCCCACGCGTGATCAGCCCGTCCTTCCACACCACGGCGGCGCGCGCCGGGGACTCGTCCTCCGCCAGTCGCAGTTCCGGGAAGAACGCGAACAACTGCAGCAGCGCCGAGCGCACCTGCAACCTCGCCAGTGGCGCTCCGAGACAGCGGTGTATTCCGTGCCCGAAGGTGAGGTGGGCGCCCGACCGGTCATCCCGCAGGAATTCAGGTTCGGTGAATGCGCTGCCGTCGCGGTTTCCATGCAGCAGGGAGACCACGACCGCCTCCCCCGCACGAACACTGATACCGCCGATTTCGATATCCTCAAGGGCCACTCGCGGGAAACTGAGGGCCGTCGATGGAGTGGCGCGCAGCAATTCTTCGACCAGGGCGTCGACCCTCTTCTCGTCCTTGACCCATTCCCGGGGAACTCCACCTTGGAGTATCGCCAGGGCGGCGAGGCTGATCTGTCCCACCGTCGTCTCGTAGCCGGCGGTGAGCAGTGCAAGGCCGAGACTGACGAGTTCGGCCTTGGACAGGGCGTCGCCGTCGTGGGCCCGGATGAGGTCGGTCAGCAGGTCGTCGTCGTCCCGCAGCCGCTTGCGGTCGATGAGGGTGGACATGTAGTCGACCAGCAGGAGCTGCTGCCTGCTCTTCTCCAGATCGCTGCTGGCGGTGATGTCGAACAGCACCTCCACGGAGGAGTCGAAGATCTCCCGGTCCTCGACGGGCACCCCGAGCAGGGCGCCCAGCACGGCCACCGGGAGGGGTTCGGCGAACGAAGCCACCAGGTCGGCGGAGCCGCCGCCGCGGCTCATGCCTTCCAGAAGGTCCGTCGCGGTCCGCCGCACCAGCGGGGCCATCGCGGACACCTTCCCCGTGGTGAAGGCCGCGACGACGATCCTGCGCAACCGGGCGTGGTCGGTGCCGTCCAGACTCATCATCGAGGTCGGGGAGGGCGCCGCCGAGTTCAGCCGCGGCGCACCGGGGACCACCGCGGCGGCCCTGCTGAACCGCCGGTCGGACAGCACCAGGCGGCCCAGGGCGTAGTCGCTCACCAACCACATCGCGTCACCGGGCGGCGTTCGTATGCGTTTTACCGGATCAGTCGAAGCGCCTGCCATGAATTGCGGTAACGGACCCAGCTGATGCAGATGCAGTACGGCGGACAACCCCGACACCTCGCCTCTTTTCGAAAACCGGCCGGACAAATCGATCCGATGACCAACTCGCCTCGTTCGTGCGATATTCGGCGCCCCCGGTCCGAACGTCAGCGTAGCCGCACACCTGAGATGTGACCACGGACGATCGGGAACGCCGGAACAAGGACGAGAGGGTTTCCATGGAATTCTCGCTCAAACAGGGAACGTTCAGTACCGGGCTGCCCCACCTGGCCTTCGGCTCCGGAAAGCCGCTGGTCTATCTGCCGGGATTCACGATGACGCACACGGTGCCGCCGCCCGGGCCGCAGCGCAGCAGAGCGGCCCGGCTGGTGGCTCCGTTCGTCGCCGCGGGGTACGAGGTCTTCTGGACCAACCGGCGCCCGGGCATGACGGTCGGCATGACGATGGCGGATGTGGCCGCCGAGCATGCCGAGGCGCTGCGCACACGGTTCGCGGGCCCCGTCCCCGTCCTGGGGCACGCGACCGGTGGCTCGATCGCCCTCCAACTGGCCGTCGACCACCCCGAGGTGGTGGACCGGTTGGTCCTGGCCAGTACCGCGTACGCGCTGGGGCCGGTCGGCAGGCGCTTCCACCGGGACATGGTCGCGGCAGCCGGACGCGGCCGCTCCGGCATGCACCGGGCCGCCCCCGGCATCACCCGCAACCCCGTGCTGCAACGGCTGCTGGTGGCCCCCCTGTGGCTCGCCGGGCGCCTGAATCCACCGCCGCCGGATCCTTCGGACATGTCGGCGATGCTGCTGGCCGAGGACTCCTTCGACGTCCGGGACCGGCTGGCCGAGGTGACGGCGCCCACCCTGGTGCTGTGCGGTGGCCGAGACCACTTGCGGCCGCCGGAGATGTTCGACCGGACCGGCGTCGGCATACCCGGCGCCCGGCTGGTGCGGTATCCGCGGCGGGGCCACAACATCCTGGCCGCCCCGGAGTTCGTCCAGGATGTCCGCTCGTTCCTCGACGCTCCCTGACGCGCCCACCGACGGGCCGGGACGCGGGCCGGGCGTCCGGTCCCGGCGTGCGTCCCCCGAGTTCCGCTTCAGCCGGCCTCGGTCGATCCCTCGGCCGTACGTTCCGCCAGCCGGTCCGCCAGGAGCTGCCACGTGTTGGCGCACTCACGGGCGAGTCGGGCCACGACCTCCTGGCGGTGGGGCGGCACGGCGTCCACGATCCGGGACCACCCGTCGGCGTCGACAGCACAGACCCGCAGGGCGCGCAGCAGGACCTTGCCCGCCATGGTGAGTCGCAGTGAGGGGTCTTTGCTCAGGCTCACCAGAAGGACGTCGCTGTCCGGGCGGCCCGGCCCGAAGGAGCGCGGGGCCGCCGGTCTCGACGGGCTCTCGCGGCCGCCGGCCTGTTGCTGTTGCGGCGTGACCAGGGGGTCACCACGGTTGAGCCGGGCGCGGACGTCACTGGCCGTGGCCGCGGAGATCCCGGCGAGCCTGGCGATCTCCCGCAGCGAGGCGGCCGGGTTCGCCCTCATCAGCTCCCCGGCGCGCAGCCGTCCCTCGGCTCCGTTGCGGGGGCGCATCCGTCCGTCCCGGCCGACGCTGGCGTTCGGATGCTCATTTTGCGCAGTCGAACGCTGGCGTATCGCCCCCACCGTGTTGGCTGCCAGCCCCACGACCTCGGCGATCCGGCGGTCGGACCACTGGGTGTGCGACACGATGATCCGGGCCGCCGCGGCCTTCCGGTCGGAGAGCGACAGAGGTAGTCCGTGTTCGCTGTTCAGCCGGACCGCCAGCACGAAGGCGTCCGCCTCCGAGCCGTCGAAATAGCGGACCATGATCCGGTCGTCGCCGCGCACGACCGCGGCGCGCAGCCGGTGCGCACCGTCGATGACGCGCATCGTGAGACGATGCACGAGGATGGGCGGGAGGCGTGCCTGCAGCGTCGCCAGTAGTTCGACGTGCTCCTCGTCCTCCTTGCCGGATCGCGGGCCGTCGAAGGCCGTAAGGGCTGCGACGGACACGTACTCGGCGGCCGCTAACTGAGCACCTCCCGTGGCCGAGGAGGTTCCCGTCCCGGTGTCTCCTCCCGGCACGTTGCAGCCGGAGCCCTCCGGCGTACGCGCGGCGGGGGCTTTCAATCTACCGATCATTGATCAATCACCTCGGGTGCGGGTTGAGGGCGGGAGGGCGATCGTGCGTCGGAGGAATGGAACAGCCGGAAGGGCTGCTGCGGGTGGGTGCTTCCGGTGTGGCTCGGCGGCTCGCCGCGCCTGACCGGCGAAAACGGCAGACGCGCCGCGCGGGCGCGCCGATAGGATTTCTCCATGGCTTTTCGGCGTCATATCGACGCGGACAAATCTGATGAGAAAAGGGGACGACGGCCGGGGTGGTGGCGGGGAAATGGGCGCAGACCGCACAGCCGTCGCACAGAAACATCACCCCCCCGTGGCAGATAATCCTCGTCCGGTAGATTCCTTGCTCGCCTCTTCGAGCACGGAGCACCGTGACACTGAGAAAATTTCATCGCTTTTGATCGTTGTCTGTCAAGATGAAGAACCTGTACAGCGCATTCGTCAGCACTGCCGCGGGCTGGTCATTTCCTCGTACGCCGACAGCGCTGAAGCCTGGCGCCGCACGGGCGACGCGGCGATGATGGTCGTTGGACCGGGCCGCTGCCGGAGCGGCCCCAGGGGACGAAACGCACGGTCACCGCGTGCGGAAGGAGGTGTTCCGATCGCGATGGCGCACCTCGGCGAGCAGGCCCGGCCAGTCGAACGCGGCACCTCCATGGGCCCGTCGGAGCCGGTGCAGCAAACGCCGACGGGTCAGCCGGAAGGCTATGCCGCACACCATCAGCGAAATTCCTGGCGCTACCGCCATGAAAGAGAGCCCGAAAACGTGACGTCTACGCGGCTCATACGCCCCGAGAGCAGCACAGTTGGCAACATCTTCGATCTCGTCACGGCTGAGAAATTCATAGGGTGCGACCATTAACCGAGAATCTCAGTTCCCGGGGATTCGGGCAAGGATTTCCTTGGTGCATTGCGCGACGGCCGGCGCCTACGGAATGGAGGAGTCTGGGAGAACATAGAGAAAGCAGGGCCACCGCACCATGGGCAGGTCCTGCCCCGGGACTTCCGACGGCACGTCCGGCGGCCCTCGGCGGCCTCGCACCAAGGGCCCCGCCGTTCGGCGGCGCCGGTAATGACGCCAACCCCGACTCGTCTTCGCCGCAACTCGGATGCTCCCACCATCGGGATGCTCCGTGTATATTTTCCTTCCGAACAGCGGACGATCGGACGGAGAGGAGTCGCGGATGGTGCGATTGACCCGGGCTCAGCAGCAGGAGCGCACACGCGCGGCTGTACTCGCCGCGGCTCAGGCGGAGTTCACCGAGCGCGGATACGCGGCGGCGAAGGTGGACGAGATCGCCGAGCGGGCCGAACTGACACGTGGCGCGGTGTACTCGAACTTTCCGAGCAAACGCGCTCTCTATCTGGCAGTACTGATCGACATGGTCGAGCACAGTGCCACGGCCGAGCGCCGGGCCGCAGCCGGGCGGAAGGCCGTTGCCGAGCGCGGCGCCACCGGAGCGGCTCAGCCGCCCGCGGCGTCCGTCGCAGACGCATTGGGCGCGTTCGCCCGGGCCTGGCTCGAACGCATGCCTCTGGCCGGCGACACTTCCTCGCCCGACCGGATGCGTCTGCGCTCGTCGGCCGCGCTGCTCGATGACGAGCCGATCCGCAACGCGTTCGGACAGGTGACTCACCTGGAGGCGCTGCTGCTCGCACTCGCGCTCGAGTCGCTGGCACCCGGCGGCGCACAGTCCGGGCGGCAGGTCCGACGGGCCCAGCTGGTCATGAGACTGCTGGACGGTGCGGGTCCCTCGGCGTATCCGGCACTCGGCCTCGGCGACCCCTTCGACATCGTTCAGGCCTGCGCGCATCTGGGCGGCCTCACCCTCGCCGACACCTGGAACCCGCCGCATCTGCCCTACGTCCCGCCGGCCGGCGCCTGCCACGACCCCTGGTCCCCGCCACGGGAGATGCAGGACCTCATCACACACCGTCCGGTGACCTTCACCGAGGACGGGGTGATCACACTCCTCGGCACCAGCCGTCTCAAAGCCGCCGAGGAGGCCGTCCGCGCCGCACGCGCCGGCGACCTCGTCACCGTGGTCGTCACGACGGCCGACCCGGCCGAGACCGGCCGCCTCGTCCAGCTGAGGGCCGGTGACTTCGCCCGGTGCCTGCGGCGCGTGTTCGAGCCCGGTGCCTGGCCGCGCCTCCGCCTGATCCTCGACGAGCGCGGTCTGCTGGCGTCCGCCGTCGGCGTACCGGACGCCGACGACACCACCGAGTACGCGGTACGGGTGCGGCGCGGCGCGATCGTCACCCGAGCCCAAGGACCCGGTGCCGCTCATGGAGCGGCCACCTTCGATCTCACGACCGCAGCTGTCTCCGACACCACACCTGATGGGGCCGCACCATGACCCAGCCCGTTTCGTCCTACGCGACCAGCACCGACCTGCTGGTGCTCCACACTCTGCGCTGCATCGGCTTCTCCGGCCTCTCCGGAGTGGCAAGGGCGTCCGGACTCCCCGAGTCCGACGTCGAATCGGAACTGATCGACCTCGCCGTGGCCGGGCTCGTCACCCATGCGTCCGGCGACTTCGGCGGCTGGGGCCTCTCGGAGGAGGGCCGGGCCGCGGACGCCGAGCGGATCGCCGAGGAGCTGACGGCGGCCGGAGCCCGGGAGCGGGTGACTGCGGTGTTCGATCGGTTCCTGGTGCTCAACCCCGAGCTGCTCGACCTCTGCACGGCGTGGCAGACCCGCGCCGCGGACGGCACCATGACGATGAACGACCACAGTGACTCCGCGTACGACGCCCGGGTCCTCGACCGGTTCACGGAGTTCCACCAGCGCGCCGAGCCCCTGTGCGCCGAGCTGTCCGGCGTTCTGCTCCGCTTCCAGCGCTACCCTGTCCGGCTCGCCGACGCCCTCACCCGGGCGAGGGCCGGCTCCCTGGAGTACGTGACGGACAGCACCTCCTCTTACCACACCGTCTGGTTCCAGCTGCACGAGGACCTTCTGGCCACCCTCGGTCTCCCGCGCCACTGACTCCGAGTACCGCCACCCCGCGCGGGCCTCAGGCCCCGTAGCCGAACCAGCGAAGGCGACGCAGAGATGACTACCCGATGATCTGGATCCATACGCTCTCGGCCGAGGTCGAGGAGACGGCGGAGGTCCTCGGCGGAAAAGCCTACGGCCTCGTCGTGCTCCAGCGACTGGGGCTGCCCGTGCCGCCGGGCTTCGTCATCACCACGCAGGCGTGCCGCGCCTTCCTCCGTACCGGGGAGCTGCCCAGCGGTCTCGACGCCCAACTGGCCGATGCCGTCGCCGGACTGGAGGCGGCCACGCACCGCCGGCTCGGCGGTCCGCAGCGGCCGCTCGCGGTGTCGGTCCGCTCCGGGGGCAGCGTGTCGATGCCCGGCATGATGAGCACCGTGCTCAACCTCGGGCTCACCACCGGGGCGACCGCCGCGCTCGCCGACGAGACGGGCGACCTGCGTTTCGCACTCGACTCCCGGCTGAGGTTCCTGACCAGCTTCGCCGCCGGGGTCGCCGGTGTGGGCCCGGAAAGCCTGGCGGCCGTCGACCGGGCGCTCGCCGGGCAGGATCCCGATCCGAGCCGGCTCGCCGACGCCATCGGGGAGGTGGAGCGGCTCATCGCGGACCGCAGCGGCGACACCGTACCCGAGGACGCCACCCGGCAGGTGGAGCTGGCCGTCGCTGCCGTGTTCTCGTCCTGGAACACACCGCGCGCGAAGACCTACCGCGAACTGCACGGCATCCCGCACGACCTGGGCACCGCCGTCACCGTACAGGCGATGGTGTTCGGCAACCGCGACGGACGCAGCGGGACGGGCGTCGCGTTCAGCCGTGATCCCAACACCGGCGAGCACGTCCCCTTCGGTGAAGCCCTGTTCGGACGCCAGGGCGAAGACGTCGTCTCGGGTACGTCGTTGACCGAGCCCCTGGATGAACTCGCCGTCCGGGAACCCGAGGTGTGGACGGGCCTGCTGTCCGCCCTGGCCCGGCTGGAGGAGCACTACCGCGACGCGTGCTACGTCGAGTTCACCTTCGAGGCGGGCGAACTGTGGATTCTTCAGGTGCGCCCCGGAAAGTTCGTCGGGCGCGCCGCGGTCCGGGTAGCGGTCGACCTCGCCGAGGCGGGAACGATCACACGCGAGGAGGCGCTGCTACGCGTGGCACCGCAGCATCTCCCGCAGGCCCGTACGCCTCGCATCACGGGGATCGAACCCGGTGACCTCTTCACCCGCGGGCTCGGCGCCTCCCCCGGTGTCGCCGTCGGCCGGGTGGCGACCACCGCCGACAGCGCGGCGCGGATGGCCGCCGGAGGGCCGGTCGTCCTGGTGCGCCCCGAGACCTCCCCGCTCGACATGCACGGCCTGGCCGCCGCCGCCGGGGTGGTGACCGCTCGCGGCGGCCCGACCAGTCATGCGGCCGTCGTGGCGCGGTCGATGGGGAAACCCGCCGTCGTGGGTGCGGCGAGCCTCACCGTGGACCCCGTCGACGGTTGCGTCCAGGCAGGCGGGCGGAGACTGCCCGAGGGCACCCTGATCGGCGTCGACGGCACGGGTGGCGAAGTAGTCGTAGGCGAGCCCAGCGTCGCCACGGCCTCGACCGACCCGCAGCTGCACCGCTTGCTCTCCTGGGCCGACGATGTCGCGGGCGGCGGGGCCGCGGACCGCGACGAGCCCGAGCGCCTCTCGGCGGCCCGGGCGGTCCTGCGCGGCAGCGGTGACCGGACGAGGAGATGATCGTCACCGTCCTTAGGCGTCGGTCGAGGGCGCCGGTCGCCGGCTTCTCCCGGACATGATCAAGGGCCGGTTTGGATGGATCCGGACCGGCCCTTGATCCACCGGCTCACCTCCGCTCGAACGGCGGGCGAGCCGTAGCACTGCCGTCAGCGCAGTTCACCGCATGGCTGGTCTCTTCCGGGACATCTGATCGGCGATGCCGCCGGCTGGATCCGCTGAACCGCCGGTGCATGAAGGACCGAGGGGCGGGCCGTCTCAGGCAGTGAGCTGCCGGGGCGACAGGTCCTGCCCGTCGAAGGTGAGGAAGACGTTGGTCCAGCCGCTGTGCACGTCGGCGTTGGGAAAACTCGCCACCTGCCAGAAAGCGTCGATCACACCCGGCCCGCAGGGCAGAAATGCCGGAGCCCGAAGGCATGGCCAGGGGCACGATCTGCAGGGCGTTGAAGGATACGGACACACTGGTACCGGTCGGTTCAGTGGAGGTGTACACCCCACCGACCGTGAGGACGCCACTGCGAAACGGCGGATCGGCCGGCCATGCCTCGGCCACAGCAACTGCACGGACTTGGTGCCCTGTGCGGCGGCAGGCGCAGCGCCGGCGGAAGGCGCGGGCACCGCGGTGGTCGCGGCCAGGCACACGACCACCGCGGCAAGGCGACGACGAGGTGCGAACGCGTACCGCAACATCGGGGCTCCCTGTGGTCAGCCGTGCACGAACGACGGGCTCCTCGGGCCGTCCCTCCGCCGCGACGAAGAGGCAGTCGCACAGCGCGGCGCGTGGGCGCGACTCGCGGGCGCACGACGAGCGATGACCGTAACCGCCGCCGTAACATCCGGCCGGGCAGGTCCGCGAGCGTAGCGAGCTGAGTGTCTCACTGCCCGGCCGGCCACCACACCTCAGCATCCTGAAGCGTTCGCGCCAGGTGGCCGTCGTCGCGTTCGGGTGAACCGAGCTACAGTCGCGGCCAGGGCGGCATCGGGAGCAGGCGGAACGGCTTCTGGCGACAGGGAATCAGGTGGGGGACATTGAGGGCTGCGCATGCGGCGCCGGCTGTGTGGGCTCGTAGTGAGGACTCCACTGCCTACGAAGCGGCCGTCAGGCAGCTGCATATACGCGATGCCATGCTCCGGGCTTACGTCAAGCATTGGCGCGCTACCGCATCTGAGATCACAACCGAGCCGACCGAGCTGAAAGATCTGACCGCGCGCTTCCTTACCACCGAGGTCGTCGCCGACGTCCTCGCGTCAGGTACGCGCGAGTTCTATGACTACCAGAGCGCTGTAGAGCAACGTGAGAACGCGATACTCGGTTCGTGGGGAAGCAGATCCCCGCTCCGGCTTGTTTTTCTCCTCCATCTTGTCATCCTGAACTGGCAGGTGAACTTCTTTCGCCGACGGTGGACGGACAGCTTACCCACAGCCCTTTCAGGGCAGCTAAAAAGACTGCTCAGAGAGCTGCTCGGCGACGAGCACGAAACTCTGCTCATCACGCACAACATTCTGGGCCTGGTCGAGGTTCACGACTTGCGCTACATGGTTCCCTCTCGGGAGGGAGTCAACTTGGTCAACAAGCTGAATTTGATGGCCGGTGGAGCGATCGGCATATCAGGACCACGCGGCGTAGGAAAATCCACCCTCCTCAGGGAACTGGCTCACAACGAAGCAGCCGGCGACCTTCTGATCACGGCAGACATCCCCTCCGCATACGTACCACAAGAGTTTTTACTCACCCTGTTCCAACGTGTGTGCGAGGAGTTTTTGACTCTGCACGGGAGAGCCACCGACTCTTCCTTCCTATTTCTGATCACGTTACGTAAGCATCTTTTGCGGCGCTTTTATACGGCTCTCTCCATATGGGGACGCCTCTTACTGGCAGTTCTCCTTCTCGCTATAGCGTTGAGTCCGGCGGTCGCCACATTGAACAGCTCCCTGGAAGGTGGCATCACGCAGTGGCTGGAAAATCTTTGGCATGACATTTCTGTCACCGTGGTGCAGGCCTGGGTCGCACACTCCTGGTTGATGCGCCTGCTCTTGGCGATGCTGGGCATCGGTTTGTTGGTGACGTTGACGAGGAGACGCCCCATTTCTCCCCTGGTGAAGGAATGCGTCAATTATCTTTACCTTCTGCGGACCGTGCAGAGCACCAGCGTGGCCGCCACGGCGGGTTCCACGTCATTGCCTGCTGTGACCCTTGGCCTGGGCCGCACCAACACTCTCTCGTCGCGTACGCTCACCCTGCCCGAATTGGTGGTGCACTTTCGCTCCCTTCTTGAGCGTATGGCCCTCGCCGAGAGAAGGAACGGCCGCCGCGTTTTCATCCTGATCGACGAGATCGACCGTCTAGGAACAGCAGATCAAGCGCGTTCCCTGCTTACCGATATCAAATCAATCTTCGGCATCCCCAACGTATATTTCCTGATCTCGGTCGCCGAGGACATCGGCGCGGACTTTGTTCGTCGCGGTCTCCCCACCCGCAACGTAGTGGACAGTTCCCTCGATGATGTGGTTCATCTGGCTCCAAAATCCCTGGAGGAGTCCCACGCCATATTGCAGCACCGCGCTCCTGGACTCACGCTGCCCTTCGTCACTCTCGCTCACTGCATGGCCGGAGGCATCACTCGAGACTTGATCCGCAGCACGCGACGCATTGTCCTTTCCCCTGAGAGTTCCAGCTCAGGATGGCGCGCACCCGACATTGCTCGCGAACTTCTGCTGGAGGAATTACAGGAGACTCTCACATCGTTCCGGACCAGGCTCAGTGCGGGCGATCATCTGGATACGCGACTTGAGCAACTCCGTTCGACCACAGTCCTGGTGAAAGAACGCCACAATGTTGCATTTGTCGCCGATTACCATGAGGTTTTGGGCCATCTCCTGCACGCGACGGCTCCGCTTCTCGATGCATCTGCACCGCAGAGCGCACAGCGCATGTGGGACGAACTCGGGGCCTATATCGACTTCATCCTCACGCTCCTCTCCTTCTTCGTCGACCGCGAAAAATTTCCGGACCGTCCATCCCTGGACGCGGTGGCGTACGACGGTGCACTCCAACGGCTGGCCGAAGCCCGCCTTGAGCTGGCAATTTCTCCGGCGGGTTCGCGCCACATTCTCCACCAGTTCCGCAAGACTTGGGATCTACCGAGAATCACTGAGAACGGATAAAACTGTTCCGTAAATGATCTCCGAAGCTGCGCGGGTACAACCCGGCGACAGGGACACGGGCGGGTGGCGGGTGGGGCTGCGGGATCACGGCGCGGGGGAGGGCCGTGATCCCGCAGGTTCAGGGGTGAAGGGCTGTGGTCGGACCGTACGTCGGACCATGGTCCGAGGTACGGTCCGACCACAGCCCTTCAGTGGGACGCGCTGCGGATCAGGTCCGCGGCCCGTTCGGCGAGCATGACCGCCGGGGCGTGGGTGTGGCCGCCGATGATGCGTGGCATCACGGAGGCGTCCACCACCCGCAGGCTCTGGACCTGACGGACCCGCAGCTCCGGGTCGACCACCGCGTCCAGGTCGTCCGCGAGGCCCATCCGGCAGGTGCCGACCGGGTGGAAGAGCGTTCCCGCGTGGTCCCGGATGTGCTGGTGCAGCGCCTCCTCGCCCAGGCCGTCGGTCCACGGGGCCATGGCCCCGCCGGCCAGGGGCCGCAGGGCGTCCGTGGCGAAGAGGCGTTCGGCGAAGCGGACTCCGGCGGCGAGGCGGTGGAGGTCGGCCTCGGCGGAGAGGTAACCCGGGTCGATCAGGGGCGGGGTCTCCGGGTCGGGGCCCTGGAGGGTCACCTCGCCCCGGCTCTCGGGTTGCAGGAGGACCACGCCGATGGTCAGACCGTCCGCCAGGGACTCACCCTGGAAGGCGATGGGGGCCCAGATGACCTCCAGGTCGGGAGGTCCGCCGGAGCCGTTGAGGCCGTCGCTGCCGTGGGTGCCGCCATCACCGTCACCGACGTCGCTGCGGAAGAAGCCGACCGCCTCCGCGATGTTGGACGTCAGCGGGCCGAGCCGGTCCTCCTCGTACCGCTTCGCCGCCTCCGGGGTGTCCGAGTGCGCCAGGCGTACGGGCGTGACCGCGTGGCGGATGACGTCGACCGTGGCGTGGTCGTGGAGGTTGCGGCCCACCCCGGGAAGGTGGACGCGCGGCTCGACGCCCGCTGCCGCGAGGTCCCGCCCGTCGCCGATGCCGGAGAGCATCAGCAGGTGCGGCGAGCCGATGGCGCCCGCGCTGAGGATCACCTCACGGCGGGCCGAGAGCCGGCGGGCGGACAGCTCCACGCCGCGCGCGCGGCCGTTCTCCAGGACGATGCGGCGGGCCTGCTCACCGGTGAACACCGTGAGGTTGGAGCGTTCGAGGGCCGGACGGAGGTAGCCGTCGGCGGAACTCCACCGGACGCCGTCGCGCTGGTTGAGCGGGGTGAGCGCGCTGCCGTGAAGGTGGGGTCCGCCCAGTCCGCCGGGGAGCGGGCCGAGGCCGAGTTCGGCGCAGGCGCACAGGAAATGCGGGGTGGTGGGGTCGGGGTCGCGGGGCGGCGAGATCCAGAGGGGGCCGTCGCCGCCGTAGGTGGTTCCCTCGGCTCCGGGACCCGCCCAGCGTTCGGCTCGGCGCAGGTACGGGCGGACGGCGCGCCAGGACCAGGTGGGCCCGGCAACGCTCCCCCACGCGTCGTAGTCCTCCGCCGAGCCCGGGATCCACATCTGGAAGTTGACCGACGACGAGCCGCCCAGGACCTTGCCGCGCGGCCAGTCGACGGTGCGGTCGCCGAGGCCGGGCTGGGGCACCGTGCGGTAGCCCCAGTCCAGATCCGTTCCGAGCAGCGCGAGTGAGGCGCTGGGGATGCGGACCGTCGGGTCGGAGTCGGGTCCGCCGGCCTCGATCAGGGCCACCCGCACGTCCGGGTCCTCGGTGAGCCGGGCGGCCAGCACGGAGCCGGCCGATCCGGCGCCCACGATCACGTAGTCGAAGAGTTCGTCGTCCATGGTCAGGCCTGCTTCAGGTGGACCGGGAGCGTGCGGTGGCCGTTGGAGACGAACGACTCCAGCGGCTGGAGCCGGTCCGAGGTGACGGCGAGACCGATGTCCGGGAAGCGTCCGAAGAGTTCGGGCAGGGCGACCGACGCCTCCAGTCGGGCCAGCGGCGCTCCGACGCAGCGGTGCACGCCATGTCCGAAGGCGATGTGGTCGTTGCGGGTGGTGCGCGTGAGGTCGAAGGCGTGGGCGTCGGCACCGTGGACGGCCGGGTCCCGGCCGACCCCGCTGTAGGAGACGATCAGCGCGTCACCTTGAGCGATGGTCACTCCGCCCACCTCGATGTCCTCGACGGCGAAGCGCATCGGCAGGTTGGCGATCGGCGCCTGGTGGCGCAGCGCCTCGTCGATCGCGTCGTCCCAGGCCGCCTCGCCGCTCCTCAGGAGGGCCAGCTGCTCGGGATGGGTGAGCAGCGAGTGGATGGCGTGGTCGAGAAGGTTGACGGTGGTCTCGTGGCCCGCGCCGATCATCAGCAGGATCATATCGACGAGTTCGGTCTCGTCCAGACCGGAGTTCTCCTCGTCGTCGCGGGCGGTGATGAGCGCGCTGACCAGGTCGTCGCCGGGCGTCCGTCGTTTGTGGTCGATGAGCGCGGTCATCAGGCCGACCATTTCTTCGCCGTTGGCCTGCACCTCCTCCAGCGTGGCGGAGGTGCGGAACATGTCGGCGACGACGCGGAAGAGGGCCTCGCGCATGGCGTCCGGGATGCCCAGGAGTTCGCAGATCACCCGGATCGCCAGCGGGTAGGCGAAGGCGGCCCGGATGTCGAGGGGCCGGCCGGGCTCGGTGGCCGCGACCTCGTCCAGCAGTTCCTTCACGAGGGTGCGGACCGCCGGTTCCAAGGCGGCGGTGCGACGGGCGGTGAACGCCTTGGCGATCAGCTTGCGCAGCCGCCGGTGGTCTCCGCCATAGGTGTTGATCATGCTGCGTTCGGAGACCCAGGAGGCCAGCGGCCACGTACGGGCGAGTTCGCCTTCGCCGTTCTCCCAGGCGGGCCAGTGCCGGTAGGCGTCCTTGGAGACCCGGTCGTCGGTCAGCAGGCTCTTGGCGACTGCGGAGTCCGTCACCATCCAGACGGCCACGTCGCCGGGGAGTTCGGCTCGGGCGACGGGCCCGATCGCGCGCAGGCGGTCGCTCTCGGCGTGGAGGTCGCTGCCGCTGGGGTCGATCCGAAGCGGCGTGGACTGCTCGGTCATCGGCTCTCCGGCACGGTCGCGCGGCTGGGTGTTCACCGGTCGAGGACCTGGCCCGCGGCGCGCAGCCCGGACTCGATCGCGCCGTCGACCCAGCCGCTCCAGCCGGTGGCGATGTCGCTGCCGGCGAAGGCGAGCCGGCCGACCGGACGCTGGACAGTGCGCAGCGCGCCGGTCAGCTGGCCGGGACGCTTGTACGTCCAGCCGCCGCGCGCGTAGGGGTCGTTGCCCCAGTCGTGGCCGCGGACGGCGAGGACCTCGGCGTCCGGCGCCCAGCGGCGCAGCGACTCCTGGATCTGCCGCCGGTTGGAGATGCCGAGCCGGGGGTCCCTGCTGAACGCGAAGGCGAGGTGGCCGTCGCCGAGGCGCTGGACCGGGATGACGTCACCGAGGCCGGGCGCGTCCTCCGCACCGGCGGCGTAGAAGAGGCCTTCGGCGCTGCGGATGTGGAGCCAGATCTTCTTGGCGGCGGGGACGGCGACGGTCTGCTCGGCGAGAGTGCGGTAGGCCTTGGGCAGGCCGGGGGCGAAGGTGATGCGGTTCCATACGTTGACGGGTACGGCGACCACGACCGCGCGGGCGCGGTAGGTCGTGCCGTTGCCGGTGGTGACGCAGACGTGGCCGCCCCGGTCCTCGACCCTGGTGACGGGCGAGTTGAGGCGCAGGTCCGCCTCGGCGTCGGCGAGCATGGCCTGGAGGAAGGCGGCCGTGCCGTGGACGAGGCGGGAGGAGGTGGCGCTGGAGAACTTGTCGAAGTTCCAGTCGGACAGCGCCCACCACTGGGCCATCTGCGTGAACGAGCCGCGGGCCGAGCCGCCGGAGAGGCCGCCGAGGTTGCCGGTGACCCAGGAGTGGTCCACCGGCGAGAGGTTCAGCTCGTTGATCCGCTGGATCAGGGTCAGCCGGTCGAGCGGACGCACCAGGTCCTCACGGGCGAACGGGTCGAGCGGACGCGGGAAGTACTCGCGTGAGCCGTCGAAGACCGGCGTGACCAGCTCGGCCAGCCGGCCGAACCCTTCGGCGGGGCTGTAGGCCCGGTAGCCACCCTCGGCCGGGAAGAAGGCCACCTCGGGCGCCTGGTCGGTGGTGAGCTGCTGGTTGTAGTGGAGCAGTTCCTTCCAGGCGTGCGGGTGCCCCTCCTCGAACCAGGCGCCGCCCAGCTCCACCTGCTCGCCGGCGAAATCGGCGGTGTAGGTGCGGCCGCCGATACGGTTCTGCGCTTCCAGGATGAGGGGCCGCAGCCCGTTGCGGCGGAGCTCACGCGCGGCGGTGACCCCGGCGAAGCCGGCGCCGATGACGATGACGTCGTGGTCGCCCGCCGCCTTCTTGCTCCGGCGTTCGGCGGCGGTGGCCTGGGAGATGCCGGCGGCGCCGGTGGCGCCGAGCAGGGCGGTGAGGCCTGCGGCTCTCAGTACGGTGCGGCGTCCGGCGCCGGGGGCTTCGGCCGCGGGTATCTCGGGGTCGCCGGGGAGGTTCTCGGGGCTCACGGTCTCTCCTTCGAGGTCTTGGCTCGTGCGGGTGAGTGGGTTCAGGCGGACGGGTTACGCAGTTCCTCGATGAGGCTGGAGAGGCTGTCGGAGCCGTGGCCGCGCGCCACCCGGCGTTCGATGAGGGCCTGGAAAGGCAGCACCAGATCGGGGCTGACCCCCTGGGCGCGGGAGGCGCTCACCAGGTGTGCGATGGCTTCCTTGTTGACGTTGAGCGTCGAGACGTCGGTGGCGTAGTCCTGGCGGTCCACCTCTTCGGCGAGGCGCGGCAGGTACGGCACGGCCACGTGGTTGAGCCAGGCGGTGGCGTACGGCAGGAAGGCCTCGGCCGTGACGCCTTCGGTGCCGAGGAGGGCCAGGGCCTGAATGTTGCCGGCGACGGTGGACCAGAGAATGCCGAGCAGGGCCACGTCGTAGAGGGAGGGCAGGCCGGTGTCGTCGCCGAGGTAGGTGGCGGCGCCGCCCAGGACCCGCAGTGTCTCCTGGTGGTCCTCGAAGGCCGGGGCGGAGCCCCCGTAGAAGATCAGCGCCTGGGGCTGGCCGACGAGCGGCGGGGTCGCCATGATGGCACCGTCGAGGTACATGATGCCGTGCTGCTCGGCCCAGGCGGCCGTGGCGCGCGCCTCCTCGGGCGTGCTGGACGTCAGGTTGACGAGCACCCGGCCCTTGAGGTTCTGGACCTCGGGGTCAAGGACCTGGTGCACCGCCTCGTCGGTAGAGAGGCAGACGACCGCGAGCGGGCCGGCCGTCAGGGCCGCGCCGACGGTGTCGGCGCCCGTCGCGCCCCGGCTGACGAGCTGTTCGGCCTTCTGAAAGGACCGGTTCCACACGGTGGTCGGGTGGCCCTGGCCGAGGAAGGCTTCGGCCAGGGCGGTGCCCATCATGCCGAGGCCGATCACGGAGACGGGCGTGGGGGCGGGCGAGGTGGTGTCGGTGCTCATACTCGGAAGTCCTCCGGCTCAGCCGTGCGGCGGGGCTGGGCGTGGTCGATGCGTCGGTACGGGGAGGGGCCGCCCGGCCGGGGCCGGGCTGAGGTGCTACAGGAGAGGCGTTTCGGGGTCGAGGCCGAGCAGGACCCGCCCGTGCAGTTCGAGGTTGGTGCTGAGCAGCAGGAAGCCGTGGAGCGAGAAGCCCTCGACGTCACGGAAGAAGCGCTGGAGCGGGACGCTCCGCTGGATGACCGAGGCGCCGCTGGTCCGGTAGAGGATCTCGACGGCTTCCTTGGCGAGCTGTACGGCGTAGGCGCCCTGGCCGCGGATGGCGGCCTTCTCCTCCAGCGTCGGCTGCTCGCCGGCGTCGGCGCGGTCCTGGAGGACCTTCAGCCAGCCGGCCTCCAGCCCCTTCGCCGCGGCGATCTTGTTCGCCGCCTCCGCCACGTTGATCTGGGTCAGCGGGTGGAGCGCCTGGTTCTCCCAGGAGGTGTAGGCGATGGCCCGGCCCGGGATGCGGTCCAGGAAAAGCTCCAGAGCACCTTGGGCGGTGCCGAGGAAGGTGGCCACGGTCTCGGCCATGACGAAGGCGAAGAGCCCGTAGTTGCGGCCGTTGGCACCGGTGTTGGAGCGGTCCGGGGTGACGTTCCAGATCGCCTCGCCGAAGTCGACGACGCGGTGCGCGGGGACGAAGACGTCCTCGGCGGTGCTGGTCGAGCTGCCGGTGCCGGAGGCGGAGGAGGTGTGCCAGTCGTCGGCGATGGTGAACTCGGACATCGGCACGATCGCGATGACCTCGGTGTGCGTACCGTCGGGGCCCTCCAGGACCGTGGCGGCGATGTTCCAGTCGGCGCCGCGGCAGCCGGTGTTGAAGCGCCAGGAGCCGTTGAGGACGTAGCCGCCCTCGGTGGGCGTGAGCGAGCCGGTGGGGGTGAAGCCGCCGGAGACGCGTACGGACGGGTCGGCGAAGACCTCCTCCTGGGCGCGGTCGGAGAAGAGCGTGGCCAGCCAGGTGCTGGAGACCCAGACCGAGGCGACCCAGCCGGTGGAGGGACAGCCGCGGGCGATCTCGGCCAGAATTTTCGTCTGCTCGGCGACCGGCAGGTCGAGCCCGCCGAACCGGCTCGGGGTGGCGATGCGGAACACTCCGCTCTTCTCCAGCAGGTCGATGTTCTCCTGCGGGATCCAGCGCTGTTCCTCGGCCTGTCGGCCGTTCTCGCGGAGCTTGGGAAGGATGTCCTGGACGGCGTTCACGACGGCGTTGGCGTCGAAGGCTGCGGTGGTCACCACGTCTCCTTGTTCTGGTCCGGGTTATGAGGTCGCGACGGGGTGCCGCGCAGGGCGCGGGTCGCCGGCGGGGCGTCTCGGAAGGCCGGCGGCACGACGTCGGCCGGCGCCCTGGAGGGGTCCTGGTGAGCGCTTTCGCGTCACTGGAGGGGTATGGGAGCACGCTAACGGGGTGTCCCGAACCGGCTGCGCATCGTGCGGTAACGGGCCGCCCACTGCCCTTGGGTGGCTGGTGGGCGACGGTGGCGAGGGCCGGTCAGCCGGCGATCGCGGTGGTGTGCACGGGAGCGATGACGGCGCCCGGGTGGCGGTCGGCGCGCCGCCGCAGCGGCACGGGCGCTTCGAGGCCGGACTGGCCGAGGATCTGCGACTGGAGCTGCTGCAGCTCCGGCGAGGGCACGAGGCCCAGTTCGCGTTTGAGGATGTGGTAGAGGTTCTGGTACGCCTCCAGCGCCTCGGCCCGGCGGCCGGAGCGGTGGAGCGCGGTGATGAGCTGTCCGTGGAGCCACTCGTGGAGCGGGTGGTTGCTGACGAGTGACCGCAGCTCCGGGAGGAACTCCCGGTGCCTGCCGAGCCGGAGCTCGGTCTCGGCACGCAACTCCATCGCCCGTATGCGCAGTTCGTCGATCCGCGCCACCTGGCCGCACAGCACCTCCCCGACCGGTACGTTGCTGAGTGCGGGGCCGCGCCACAGGGCCAGGGCCTCCTTCAGCCCCTCCGCGGCCCGCTGCGGGTCACCGCTGTCGAGGCGCGCCTGGGCCTGCTGGACCAGGCGTTCGAAGCGGCAGACGTCCACCTCCTCGTCCGCGACGTCGAGGCGGTAGCCGGGGGCCTGGGTGACCAGCAACTGCCGTTCCGGCGGGACGATCCCGAGACTGCCGAGCATCCGGCGCGCGTGGTAGATGTGCGTCTGCAGCGTCCTGGCCGCCCCAGCCGGGGCCCCCTGGCCCCAGAGCTCCTTCACCAGAGTGCCCATCGCCACCGGCTCTCGGGGTCTCAGCGCGAGGACCGCCAGTAGCTGACAGAGCTTGGGTGCGTTGGGAGCGAAGGTCTCGCCCTCGTCGGTGACTATGCCGAAGGGTCCGATGAGACTGAACTGCACTACGCACACTCCTGTTTCCTGGCCGGTTCCCGGCGTGCATCGAGGGGGGTTGGTGTGGCGTATCGAAGGTAGAAAGAAATGCCGGCGCGCGGGGCGGCCAGGCCCCGAGAATGTCAAGTTACCGGACGGTAAGTAGGTTCGCGCGAGGTCAGTCGGCACCCGAGGTGCGCATCGGCCAGGCAGCGATGCAGTGGGCGACCGACGCCAGAGTGACGTGCCGGTGCCATCCCTGGTACGACCGACCGGCGAAGTCGGTCATCCCCACACTCTCCGAGATCGCGTCGAAGTCCCGCTTCACCACGGCCGGGAGGCGGGTGAGCGCCAGCACCTGCGGCAGTGCGGAGGGCGGCGACCCGGTAAGCCAGAGCCTGCCGCCGGCGCGGCCGTCCCCTGCCCACTCGCCCACCAGGAACAGTCCGCCGCCGCCCGGCATCGCGGGCCGGTGCCGACCGACGACGGGGATGGCGGCGGCCAGCGTGGGGCCGTCGCCGAGGTTCACCGCCCGCCGGAGGTGGGTCAGGGTCTTCACCAGCTCGCCGGCGGTGCGCTCGCGCCCGCCGTACAGCGGCAACCTGCTCGGATCCAGGCGCAGTTGCTCCATCGGATCGACCCGTACGAGGAAGGGCAGCTGGAGCGTGGCCAGATGGCGGGCCAGTCCGACGGAGTCGGCCAGCTCGGCGTCGACGACGACCGGAATGCGGGGCACCTCCCGGGTCTCCACCACATCGTCCACCGCTCCGCGGACGCAGGCGTCCAGGTCGGCGGCGGCCGCGCCCTCGGGGACACCGGCCTGCCGCCGCGAACGGGCCTCCATCCAGCGCTCGGAGAGGAGCAGACGCCAGCCGACGGGCAGGGCCGAGCGGTCGGAGGTGAGCCAGACCCCGGCCGCGTGCTGGCCGTTGACGGCCTGGCCGAGCCGCGGAACGTAATGCTCGTCGACACCGATCGTGCTGTTGCCCGCCTTCGGGATCATCGTCGGCCGGATCACCCAGGCGAGCGGCGAGAACGCCTCGTGCACACACCGCGCCAGGGCCCGGCGCACCGGCATCCACTCCCACGGGGAGGAGGCGATGAAGTGGTGGACGCTCTGCTGTGCCGCCTCGCCACCGAACTGCGCGGCCACATTGCGCAGCGTCTTGCGTCCCGGCCGCATGAGCAGGCCGCAGACGTACTGCTCCGCCTTGTAGCGCTGCTCCTTGCGGCGCAGGGACGCGAACAGCAGCGAGGCGAACTCGCCGCAGAACTGATCGGATGCCGGAGGCGTCAGAGTGCCCGCGACGCCCGAATGAGAAGCTTTCCCGCCCATGTCATCCCCCCAAATGTGGACGGCGACCGCAGCCACGGCCGCACTTCGGTCTCCTTTCGGTCCCGCCCCCGCCAGGGAAGAGACCCGTTGTCCGGTTCTGAACGACCTCTCCACCGCCTTCGATCCGCCTCGTCAGCCTGCGGGGAACCCTCCTGACGGCAGGACAGGTCCACGAAGTCGCCGGGCCAGACACGGAGAACAAGGCAAAGATCGCCCCAAAAACCGGACGCTAGGCATCTTAGACAAAGTGAAGATCGAGTCCACTCCCGAACTCGCGGTCACCCGTCCGCGCGGGCACGGTGACCACGCGGGAGACCAGCCGATGGCCGATATGAAGCCGTCAACCGGTCCGCCCCTACGTCATTCGGCTCCCACGCCCTGGACGGTGGAAGAGTCGATCGCCGCCAGAAGGCGTTCGGCCCGGTACGGTGACGTGTCCAGACGGGCGAGCACCCCGCTCGTGGCGATACTCGGCAGGATGAGCTCGTACAGGCTGGAGATCTCGTCCGGCAGGGCGCAATCGGGCATCACCTCGGTGATCAGCAGGACGCCGGTCCACGCACCCACGAGCAGGCGCGACGTCTCCGCGGTGTCGACATGCGGCAGCAACTCCCCTTTCTCCCTGGCCTCGTCGAGCAGCCGCTGGCCCACCGTCACCCAGTCCGGCCACCGGGTGCCGAACAGACCGCGCGACAAAGGGTCGACCGAGAGCCGCACCGAGGCCTGCAACAAGGGTTCACGGGGGACCCGGTGAGCGAGGAGAAGAGCGATGTCCACCCATTCCTGCAGCTTGAAGGTCTGTGGCTGGAGTCCCTCCAGCGTCACGGCCTCGTCCAGGACCGCGCGGGCCAGCTGCTCCTTCGTAGCGAAGTGGAAGTAAAGACCGCCACGTGTGAGGTCGACCCGCTCCAGCAGCGCACCGATGGTCGCCGCCTCGTACCCCACCTCGTTGAACAGCTCGGAGGCCGCCACCAGGACGGATCTACGGGTGCGTACCGCGCGTTCCTGCTTCACCACGCATGCCTCCATACGACATCTTGACCAGTGCTTTACGTCACATTTACTCGAGGTTGAAACCGACCGGAGGGCCGGTACTTTACAAGCTCAGCTCACAAGCTCCGCGCATGGACCTGGGGGAACCTTGCACAAGCGCTGTGAACGTCATCGGCCTGCCCTGGACCGGATGGACCAGCTCCGCGCCTATACCCACCTGCACCACGGCCCGTCGATCCTCGTCACCGACTGGGGCCGGGTCTCCGAGCACCGTGTCGACCTCACCACCCACTGGCCCGCGGCCCACGAGAAGTCGCCGTACGATCCACGGCTGCTGACGCAGACCATCAGACAGACCGGACTGCTCGTCGGGCACGCGGAGCGGAACGTACCGCTCACCCACCAGACCCTGCTCCACCATCTCAACTTTACGATCCGGCCCGGTTTTCGGCTGCCGCACGGCACGTGCGCGCGGATGGACGTCGAGGTCACGCTGACCGACGGCGCGGGCCGCAAGCCCGCCGGCCAGAACCTGGCCCTGGACTTCCGTATCTCGCACCAGGGCGAGACCGTGGTGCGGGCGGACTCCGTCTTCGGCTGGGTGTCACCGGCCGCCTACCGACGCCTGCGCGGTGACCACCTCACCGTCGACTGGGGCCGCTGGCCGGTGCCGCCGCCCGTGGAACCGGCCGTCGTCGGCCGACCCTCCGCCGACGACGTGATGCTCTCGGCCACGGACGATCCGCGGCGCTGGCAGCTCCGGAACGACGCGGAGAACCTGCTGCTGTTCGACCACCCGGTCGACCATGTCCCCGGCCTCACCTTGCTGGAGGCCGCGCAGCAGGCCGCACACGCCACGGTGGTCCCGGGAACGTTCGAGCCCACCGGGGTCGGGGTCGTCTACCAGCAGTACGTCGAGTTCGACCGGCCCAGCTGGGTCGTGGCCGGCACTCCTACCGTCCGGCCGGACGGCGAGGTCTCCCTCGTCGTCACCGGTGTGCAGGACGACCGGGACGCCTTCCGCGCCACGTTCACCGGCCGGGTGGGCTGACCGGCATCAGAACGCCGACCGGGACCGGAGTGACGGGGCCGCCCGCCGCTCCGGACCCGGCGAGCACGACTCACTGGTTGACGAACCCGCCGTCGACCGGGACCACCGCGCCGGTGAGGAAGGGGCAGCGGTCGCTCAGCAGCCAGGCCGCCGCCTGCGCGATCTCCTCAGGATCCGCCGTCCTGGCCTGCGGCGTCAGGGAGTTGACGTGATCCTCCAGGCCGGGGTTGCGGTCGAACCAGTCCGCGGTGATCTCGCTGCGCGTAGTTCCGGGAGCGATGGCGTTGACCCGGATGCCCTGCTTGGCGTATTCGTCCGCCGCGGCGCGGGTGAAGCCGACGACCGCGTGCTTGGAGGCGATGTACGGCGCCGCGGCGGGAATGGCCACCAGCCCGGCGACACTGCTGTTGTTGACGATACTGCCGCTGCCGTTCGGCAGCATGGCCGCTATCTCATGGCGCAGACAGTTCCACACGCCACGGACATTGATGTCCATGACGGAGTCGTACACATCGTCCTGCATGAGATGGAGAGGAGTCCGGTCGCCCCCTCTTCCCGCATTGTTGAAAGCGGAATCGAGACGTCCGTATTCACTCAGGACGAAATCCACCGCCGCCGCGACCTGCTCCGGCTTGGTGATGTCGGTGACGACGTACGACGCTTCCGATCCCTTGCTCCGCAATTCGTCGGTCAGCGCCGACAGATGGCCCTCTCTCCGTGCCGCGAGCACGACGGTGGCGCCTTCCCGGGAGAAGACACGCGCGGCCGCCGCACCGATTCCACTGCTGGCACCCGTGATGAGGACGACTTTTCCGAGAAGGAGGTCACTGGTCATGGGCCGGATTCTGGCAGAGACTCACCCGGACACGCCTGTGATCCAGGTCACGTGCGTTTTTCCGGCGGTATCCGGAATCAAGGGTTCGCGTACCGCCTCTCCCATAGCCCGCAGCACGTCGGCCGGTTTCCGGTCCGGCCGCTCGGACCACGTCGGCTCCATGAGCAGCAGCGCGGCGCACTCCAGGAGCACGGCGGGGACCAGCGCCTCCAGGCGAGCGGGCAGCGGCGGATGCGGCGGGAGCGAACTGCGCGGGTCCGCCGGTCCGGCAGGGGCCAGGGATCTGGCGAGGATGTGGCGGGCGCGGCGGTGGAGGGCGGCCAGCAGAGCGGCGTCCGTACGCTCCGGCGCGCCGAGCGCCGTCGGCAGAGAGGCCTCGAAGCGTCGCATCACCGCTGCGGCGAAGGGGTCGCGCGGACCCTCTCCGTCCGGTGCGGTACGGCGGCGGGTATGCACGACCGACCGGTTGAGGCCCTCGTTGAGGGCTTCCATGAACCACTGGCCCATGGCGGCCTCCGGGCCGTTCATGACTCGTCGGCGGACCCGGTCCCCTGGAACGCCCCGTCGAAGAAGAGCAGTCCGGGTCCTTCGGGGCTCCTGCTCGCGTTGACCACCTCTCCGAGGAATATCGAGTGGTCACCGGATTCATGAATCTCGGTCAGTTCGCATTCCAGCCAGGCGAGCGCACCGTGCAGCAGGGGTGCCTCACTGACCGCACCCGGTTCCCAGGCGAGTTGCTGGAACTGCTCCGGTCCGAGAGGGCGCCGCTTGTCGGCGAAATAGCGGGCCAGATCCTCCTGGTCCGCACCGAGTACGGATACGGCGAACCGCTTCTGCGAGGTCAGCGCCTGGTGCATCACCGCACTGCGGGCGATACAGCACAGCACGGTCGGCGGTTCGAGTGATACGGAGGTGAAAGCGTTGGCGGTCATGCCGTGAATATCGTCGCCGCCGACACTCAGCACGATGACGCCCGTGGCGAAACGCGCCATCGATTCCCGCAAGGAGGACGGTGCCATCGAGATTCGGTTGGCAATCTTGTCACTGGATACAGAAATCATGCCGAACCCTTCAGGAGATTGGTGCTCAGAACATAGAGCGGAGAGATCCCTGACCACTCATTTACGGGTAACCCCCCGCCCAGCGCGGCGGGGAGGACGCTCAGCCGCCGACGGGTGGATGCCGGCCCCAGATCTCGCGCAGCGCGTCGCAGACCTCGCCGACGGTGGCGCCCGCGGCCAGGACTTCCTTCATCGGGTGGAGGACGTTGCCGTGCCCGGCGGCCCCGGTCCGCAGCCGGTCCAGGCCCGTCCGTACGCGCCGCCCGTCCCGCCAGGCGCGCAGCTTGGCGAGGCGCTCGGTCTGCCGGGCGGCGACGGCGGGATCGGCGGGGCGGCCCGGCCCGGGCCGGGTCGCGGGGGGCCGGACGGCTTGCTCACGCCAGAAGCCGTCCTCGATCGCGGCCACCGCTCCTCCCGCTTCCGCGATCTCGCGGAGCAGCGCGCGGGCGGCCCACTCGATGTCGTGGGCCATCGAGTCGACGATGTCCGGGCCGCCGCTCGCATCGGCCCGGGCGGGCCGCGGCTCCGCGCCGCGCCGACGCGTCAGCCGAAGCGGTGGCGCCCCGGTGGCGTGTGACCCCGGCAGCTCCGTCGCCGTCCCGGCCCAGATCCGGCGGGCGGCCCGTACCGCGGCGGCCTCCTCGACGAGCGTGGAGCGGGCCGCGAAGGAGAAGGAGAGCCGGGACGCGGCCACCTCCGCCGGCGTGCCCGTCGCCACGGCGGCGCGTACGTACGCGGCCCCGTTCGCCACCATCAAGGCGACCTCCCCGGCCGCGGACGCGCCCGCAGCCGCCGCCTGCTCTCCGGAGACCGAGATGGCCGTCCACCGGGGAAGGGCCGATCCGCAGTACGCCAGGGTGTCGGCGACGAGCCGGAGCGAGGGGCCGGGCGGGAAGATGCCGCCGCCGCCGAGGTACTCCCCCAGGATGTCGTTGTCCATCGCGCCGCGCAGGTGCTCTCCGGCCACGCCCTGTTCCTCCGCCGCCAGTTGGAGGAGCAGCACGAGGACGGCGGCCGGTGCGCCGGCCGCCAGGTACGTCGACACGCGAGCCAGCGGGACTCCGCCGAAGAGGACGCGCATGTCGTCCAGCGAGTCGACCGCGACACCGCCGCCGCCTGCCTGCCCGCGCGCGTCCGGCGCGTCCGAGTCGGACCCGCGCCGGGTCGGCGGATCGAAGGCGACCGCCAGCTCACGGACGCCGTCGGCGACCAGCCGCCGGTGCCGTGCCCCGGCCTCCACGGGCGACCCGGAACCGGTGGGCCCACGGGCCGCCCCTGCCCGTACCGGTGAGGCCGGCGCCGGCACGCCCGGCAGGAGCGGAGGCAGGCGGGACCTGGCGGGGTAGGTTCGGCGACCGGCACCACGGGGTTCCCGGGCGGCCGCGGCCGGCCGCTCCGTCTCGTACCCCATCTGTCCACCTCCTGCTCGGCTGTGCATGGGATCGTCGCCCGGGCCGGACGTACGAGGACGTACGGGCCGAACGCTCGGGCACCGGCGCCCCGGACGCACGTACAGGTCCTGCGTGCGTCTCGGACGCCCGGATGACGTACGGGCGTCCGAGGCGCACGCCCCTCAGTGCGCCGACGGCCCGCCGACGATCGCGGTTCGTTCGCGGGCGGCCGCCCGGAGGAATTCCACCAACTGCCTGCTGGTCGTGGTCTCCTCGGTCCGGCCCAGCGTCACGGTGGTCGCGTGGCTCCGGCCGCCGGCCCAGGCGGGGCGGCGCAGGAGCAGTTCGGGGCCGGCGGAGGCGACGACGAACAGCGGGGCCGAGGCGCCGGACTCGGCCAGCTCCTCCACGACGTCCAGCACGTCCGAGCCCGCGCGGTGCAGGTCGTCGATGCACAGCACGACCGGCAGGTGCTGCGCCGCCGCCTGGAAGAAGTCACGCCAGGCGGCCAGGATCCGTGGAGCGGACACGTCGGCGGGCACCGCACCGGGCCGTGCGTCCAGCAAGGGCGTGAGGCCGGCCAGCACCCGTGAGCCGCTGCGTTCGGATCGGAAGAGGTGGCGGACCCGGGCGGTGAGGGCGGACCGGGCGGAGTCGGGTCCGTCGCCGGGCCGGATGCCGCAGTAGGCCACCAGGACCTGCGCCTGCGCTCTCAGCGGGTGGTCGGTGGGAGCGGCCGGCGTACGGCCTGTCAGTACGGTGACCGGGCCGGGCCGGGCGGCCAGCCGGACCCCGAACTCCCGCAGCAGGCGGCTCTTGCCTGAGCCGGACTCCCCGAGCACCGTGACCAGGTGCGGGATCTCCCGGTCCTGGCTGCGCTTGACCAGCCCGCAGAGGAGGTCCAGTTCGTACGCCGTGCCGGGGTCCTCGGCGCCCGCCTCCCGGCCGCTCGTCCGGCGGCCGACCGCGAGCCAGACGGCCGGCCGGCCCTCGGCCCTCCGGTAGACGACGGCGTTCTCGGTGGCGCGCCGCACCTCCTCGGCGACCATGACATGGCCGTCGGGCAGGCCCGCCAGCAGCGACTGCGACTCGTCCAGCACCGCGCCGACGGGCGTGGGCGCGTCGTTCCGGCCCGAGTAGCGGAGCAGCACCTCGCCCGCCGTCGCCGCGGCCTGCACCGACAGCGGCGGCCGGTCCGGCTCGGACCCGCACGGCACGTCCAGTACGTCACGGATCGCGAGCGCCGCCGCCACGGCCTGCCCGGCACCGCCCTCCTCGGGACCGTCCAGCCCGAACAGGGCCTGGGTGAGCGAGCCCATGGAGGCGGTCACCGTGCCTCCGTACCGCTCGATCTGCTCCCTGACAACGGTGGCCGCCGCGTCCAGGAGCGTGTCGACGCAGCCGTCCAACGGTGAGGTGAGGCGGGTGCGGACGGACAGGACGCTCACCAGGCGGCGCTGGATGCCCGGCGCCGTCTCCTCGCTGCGCCGGATGGCATCCGCTTCCTGCACCGCCACCTCCGCACCGGCCGGAGCGGCTTCGGACGTACCCGGCTCCGCCGCCCGTATCCGTACCGGCTGCGGGCGGGCCGATGGCGCCGCCGAGGGGCTCGCGTCCAAGGACAGCAACGGGTCCTGGGTGAGGATCGCGCGCTGCAACTGCTGGAGCTGCTGGCCCGGTTCCAGCCCGAGGTTCTCGATCAGCAGCGACCGCACGCGGCTGAAGGCGCTCAGCGCGTCCGCCTGGCGGCCGCAGCGGTACAGCGCCATCATCAGCTGGCCGCACGTCCGCTCCCGCAGCGGCTCGGCCGCCACCATGGACTCCAGCTCCGCGAGCACGGCGTGGTGCCGGCCGCACAGGAGCTGGGCGTCGAAGTAGTCCTCCGTCACGTCCAGCCGGGTCTTGCGGAGCGAGTCGAGCTCCGGCCAGTCGATACCGGCCTCGACCAGGTCCGCCAGTGCGGAGCCGCGCCAGAGGTCCAGGGCGTCGCGCAGCAGGACCGCCGCCTCGGCCGGAGCGCCCTGGTCGCGCTTCTCACGGCCCTGGCCGACCCACTGGTTGAACCGGTGCAGGTCGACCTCGTCGGGGGCCACGCGCATCATGTAGCCGGGCGGGCGGGTCAGGAGCATCGCGTCGTCGGCGGCGTCCTGCGGTGAGGGTGCGAGGACTCCGCGGAGCCCGTACACGGCGTTCTGGAGGATCTTGCGCGCGGTCGTCGGCGCGTTCTCGTCCGGCCAGAGCGCGTTGAGCAGGCGGCTCGTGGGGACCACGCGGTTCGCCTGGAGGAGCAGGAAACCCAGGGTGCCGCGCTGTTTGGTGCCCCTGAGCTCCACCGGCTCCCCGTCGCGGAGAACTTCCAGTGGTCCCAGTACCCGAAATTCCATGTCTCCCCCATCCGAACGCTTCCGACGGCCCGGCGGCGGGGACGCGGCGGTGACGCCGCGTCTCCTGTCTGCCAGGTTCGGCCTCCATGCTGCGTTGCCGTGGTCCAACCGCTCACAAAGCTGGGACAAAGCAGCCCGGAACAGATCGTTCCGGACCGCCTCGGGAGCGGGCCGTCGTGCGGGAGGAGCCGGCCGGGTCTCAGCCGCCGAAGAAGCGCGCCTCGTCGCCGTCGCGCAGGACGGAGCAGACGTCCCGCAGCCCCGTCTCCAACTGCGCGATCTCCTCGTCCGCCAGCTGGACGGACGGCTCCAGGCGGAGCGTGTTGACCGCGCTGCCGGTCGGGAAGAGGCGCACGGAGTGGGCGCGCAGCAGGTAGCCGGCGACGGCGTAGCCGAGGAAGCCGGAGCGGGCCAGCTCCTGGATGTTCCCGGTGGCGGAGTCCGTCCGGTCCTGGAACTCCACGCCCAGCATCAGCCCGGCGCCGCGCACCTCCTTCAGTACGTCGGGGAAGTCGGCGCGCACCGCGTCGATCCGGGTGCGCAGGGCCTGGCCGCGCTCCTTCACGGCGCCGTAGAGCCGGCCGCCGTCGGCCTCCAGCAGCTCCAGCGTCCTGAGCGCGATCTGGCTGGAGAACGCGTCCTTGGCGAAGGTCGAGCTGTGGACCAGCTCGAACTCCTTGCGGTAGCGGGACCCTCGGATCAGCGCCACGGAGGTCTTGGCGACGCCGCCGCCCAGGCTCTTGGCCAGCGTGTAGTAGTCGCCGCGCAGGCCGATGAGCGAGCTGGCCAGGAAGGCGCCGGAGCGGCCCATGCCGCTCTGGATCTCGTCGACGATCACCGGGCAGTCGATGGCGTCGCAGGCCTCCCTGACCGCCTCGGCGAACTCGCGGGTGAGGACGTTGATCCCGCCCTCGCCCTGGATCGGTTCGAGGACGAAGGCGCAGAAGACCGGGTACTCCCGCTCGACCACGGTGATCCGGCCGTCCGCGACAGCCAGATCGAGCAGGACCCGCCGCTCGGCCTCGATGGTCTTGCGGATGGCGTCGGGCTGGTCGAGCGGGAGGAAGCGGGCCTGCGCCGCGAGCGCCTTGAACGGGACGCGGAAGCCCGCGTTGTGGGTGAGCTGCACGCTGCCGACGAGCTTGCCGTGGAAGGCGCCTTCGGGAGCGAGGAAAAGGGGGGCCTCGGCGAGCCGCAGCGCGTTGAACCGGCCGACGTGCGCGATGAGTTCCTCCGCGTCACGGACAGGGTCGCCGGAGGCGCCGGTGCCGAACCGCGCGTGGGCCGTGTCCGCCGGCACCGCGAGCCCTTCCCGTACCTGGGACCGTGCGTACGCGAGGTGCTCGTCGATCTCCTCGGTCAGCGCCGCCAGCTTGAGCGTGCGGTCCAGCTCGGCGTGTTTGACCGCCGCCTCGACCGCTTCGGCGCCGCTGTTGGCGAAGATCGCGAAGTAGTGCTCGTCCTCGCCGAGTTCACGGCGCAGTACGGTGTTGAGCGCGGCGGCCAGCCGGTTGGCGTGCGGGGCCCGGGAGAACTGCGCGTGGATGGGGAGCTGGGCGCTGAGCAGCTCCTGGGCGCGGGCGACGATCTCGGGGTGGTTGTGGCCCAGGATGAGCGATCCGAAGCCGCCGACGAAGTCGAGGACGGGGATTTCGCGGCCCTCCTCGTCGAGCCGGTGGATCGTGTTGCCCTCGGCCCTGACGTACTCGACGTCGAGGCCGACGGCGGCCAGGATTTCGGCGAGGTGCGGTTCGGCGAGTCCGGCTTCGGGGGCTGCGGTGTTCATGTCGACTCCCTTGTGTTCGCGGGACGTTGACGCCCCGGCGGTTCGGTTGTGGTGCGGGTGCGCGCCCGAAGCGGCGCACGACGGAGCAGGGGCACGGCCGTCCGTCGCCGGTCGGCCGTGCCCCTGTCGCTCGGCTGGGGGTGGCGGTTTCTCCACCCCGGCGGGTCAGGCGCCGCCGAAGCCCTCCTCGTCCTGGCGCCGCAGGACGCCGGCCACGGCGCGCAGGGCCGTCTCCAGCTGGGCGATGTCCTCGTCGCTGACGTAGATGGACGGCTCGAACCGGAAGGTGTGCAGGGCGCTCGCCGTGGTGAACGTACGGATGCCGTGGTTGCGCAGGAGGTATCCGGCGACGGCGAATCCGATCATGCCGTGCTGGGTCTGCTCGCGGATGACCTCGGAGCTGGCCTCCGACTGGTCGTGGAACTCCAGCCCGAGCATCAGGCCGGCGCCGCGCACCTCCTTGACGACGTCGGGGAAGTCGTCGCGGACCGCTTCGAGCGCCGAGCGCAGCTTGTTGCCGCGCTCCTCGGCCGCACGGTAGGCCTGTCCCCCGTCGGCCTCCAGCAGCTCGACCACCTTGAGGGCGATGAGCGAGGAGATGCTGTCCTTGCCGAAGGTGGAGCTGTGGATGGTCTCGAAACCGTGCTGGTAACGGCCCTCGCGGACCAGCACCACACCGGTCTTGGAGATGCCGCCGGCCAGGCTCTTGGCCAGGATGATGTAGTCGCCGCGCAGGCCGATGTGCGAGGCGGCGAAGAAGGCACCGGAGCGGCCGCTGCCGCTCTGGATCTCATCGGAGACGACCGGGCAGCCGAGTTCGGCGGAGACCTCCTGGATCGTGCGGGCGAACTCCGCGCTGAGCGGCCTGATGCCGGCCTCGCCGCGGATCGGCTCCAGGAAGAAGGCGCCGAAGACCGGGAAGTCACGCTCGACGACGGTGACCGTGCCGTCGTCGGTGACGAGGTCGAGCACCGGGACCCGCTCGTCGCTGACGATCTTGGCCAGCGCGTCGGGCTGGTCGGCCGGGACGAACCGGGCCTGCGCGGAGAGCGACTTGAACGGCGTACGGAACATCTCGTTGTGCGTGAGCTGGATGCTGCTCGCCAGCTTGCCGTGGAAGGAGCCCTCGATGGTGAGGAAGAGCGGCTGGGTGCCGGCGGCCGCCTCGTTGCGCCGCTCGATCTCCGCGGCCAACTCGTCGAAGCCGGTGCCCGCCGCGACGCCGGCCTGCCCGTAGGCGTCGGCCGACACCTGCGCGGCGCCCGAGGCCACGGCCGTACGGGCGGTGTCGATGTTGGCCGCCACGCCGGCGAGGAGATCCTTGGCGCGCTCCAAGCGGTCGTACTCCGCGTGCTTGATGGCGATCTCGACGGCCTCGGCACCGGAGTTGCCGAAGAGCGCGAAGTAGGGCTCGTCCGTGTTCAGCTCACGCTGGATGATCTTGTTGAGCGCGATCGCGAGGTCGTTGGTGTGCGAGTGCCGGGCCAGCTGCGTGTGGACCGGGATCTGCGAGTCCAGGATCTCCTTGGCCCGCTGGGCGATCTCGGGGTTGTTGTGGCCGAGCATGAGGGAGCCGAAGCCGCAGGCGTAGTCCACGACCCGTCGCTCACGGCCCTCGGCGTCGGTGTAGTGGAGAGCGTTGCCCTCGGCCCGGGTGTACTCGATGTCGAGTCCGAACGGAGAGAGCATCTGTCGCACATTGGCGTCGGCGAGCACGGGCGCGGCGACTTCAGTCATTTCGTCCCCAGATTTCGTTCGATGTCGGTTCGGTGGACCAGCCGGCGGCCGAGAACGGCGCCGGTGACGGGCCGCGCGCGCTGCCCGTGGTGGTGGCGGCTCCGGTCGCGGGCGGACACCGCCGGTGCGGCGGGGCCGGCGCCTGCCGATGGGACGTCCCGGAAGCCTCTGCGAGGCCGGAGCGTGTCCCGATCCGCCGGACACACCCTAGGGACGGCCCCTCATCAGCCGGTCACTGAACGGTCTGCGGGACGGCGGCGGGGCTCAGCCGTCGTCCGCGGCGAGGGCCTGCTCGGGAGTGAGCGCGCGGCCGCGGCGGTACGCGGCCTGGTAGGCGCCCTCGTCGAGGTGGAGCCGTACGGCCGCCGCGATGCGGTCGACGTCACCGCGTTCGGCCTTCGGCAGCGGCATGCCGACCGATGCGCGGGCCCCTTCGGCCGCGCCGAGCAGCAGCGCCGCGTACGCCGGCCGTCCGGCCAGTGCGTGGGCTCCGGCCAGTCCTTCGAGTGCGAGCGCCATGGCGCGGGCGTCGCCGGTGATACGGGCGGAGGCCCAGCCGTCCAGATGGAGGCGCAGGGCGCCTACCGAGTCGCCGCGCTGTTCGGCGATGAAGCCGAGTTCGGCCAGGACCAGGGCACGGCCGGGCTCGAAGGCCATGGTGGACTGCCACTCCAGCGCGTGGAGCATATGGACCTCGGCGGTGTCGAACCGGCCCTCGCGGCGAGCGCCGAGGCCGAGGCCGATCTCGGCGTGGATCTCACCCGGTTTGAAGCTGTGTTCGGCCGCCAGGCGCATCGCCCGCTGATGGTACGCGCGCGCCTTCTCGTGGTCGCCGGTGAGCATGGCGGTGCTGCCGAGGCCGGTGAGCCGGTCGGCGGCCTCCGGCCAGAGCCCGAGATCCTCGGCCATCCGCAGCCCCTCCTGGTGGAGTTCAGCCGCGCGCTCGTAGTCGCCGGCCATCTCGGCCAGCGAGGCGAGCGGCTCGACGGTCTGCAACTGGCCCCATCCGTCAGCCAGTTCGGCGAAGAGTTCGGCGCTGCGGTGGCCGTCGCGCGCCAACCGGTCCAGATCGCCGCGGACATGGGCCTGGTTGGCCCGTACGCTCAGTGCCGCGGCGGTGCCCCAGGTCTCGCCGAGCGCCTGAAACCCTTCCAGCGCCTCCTCGATCAGCTCCTCGCTGGTGGCCTGGTCGCCGACGCCGAAGAGGGCGAACCCGAAGAACCACTGGGCCCTGGCCCGCTCGCGCCGGTCGGTGATGTCACGCGAGAGCTCCTCGGCGACCCGTCGGTAGTGCATCCGGTCGGTGCCTTCGCCGACGAGGACGGCGAACCCGGCCCGCCACGCCCGCGCCTGGGCCCGCAGGGACGCCGCCGTGTCCTGGCCCGGCTCGGTGCCGCCCGGCTTGGCCACGGCGAGCGCCGCCTCCAGGGACCGGCCCGCCTCGCGGAGCCGGCCGCGCAGGAACCAGTACCAGGTCAGCGCGTTGACCAGGCGCAGCGCCTCCTCGGCTCCGCCGTGCCGGGCCGCGTCCTCCAGCACCCGGCGGATGTTGGCGGTCTCGGCGTCCAGCGCGCGCAGCCGGCGCCGCTGGTCGGGCCCGTGGATCGTCACAGCGGTGCGCTCGGCCAGCTCCGTGTAGTACCGGCGGTGGCGGCGGTGCACCTCGTCACTCTCGCCGGCCTCGTCCAGCCGGGCCAGACCGTACTGCGCGACGGATTCCAGGAGCCGGTAGCGCGGCTCGTCGCCGCTGTCGGCCATCACGACCAGCGAGCGGTCCACCAGCCGGGCCAGCAGGTCCAGGACGTCGTCCCCGTCCACACCCGGCCCGGCGCAGACGGTCTCCGCCGCCTCCAGCGTGCATCCCTCGGCGTGCACGGCGAGCCGGCGCAGGACGGCCCGCTCTGGCGCGCCGAGCAGGTCCCAACTCCAGTCGATCATCGCCCGGAGGGTCTGCTGGCGCGGTGGTGCGCCGCGGTAGCCGGTGGCGAGGAGGCGGAAGCGGTCGTCGAGCCGGGTGACCAGGCCCCGTACGCCGAGAGCGCGGACGCGGGTGGCGGCCAGTTCGAGAGCGAGCGGGATGCCGTCGAGCCGGCGGCAGATCACCGCCACGTCCCGGGCGTTGGCCGCGTCGAGCGCGAAGCCGGGTGAGGCGGCGGCGGCGCGGGCGACGAACAGTTCGACGGCGCTGGAGCGTGCCGCGTCCTCGAATCCGGCCTCCAGCGCAGCCTCGGGCACGTCCAGCGGAGGCACGGCCCAGACCACCTCGCCGAGCGCTCCGAAGGGTTCCTGGCTCGTGGCCAGGATGCGCAGGCCCGGCGCGCGCTTGAGCAGCAGGGCCGCCAGCTCGGCGACCGCGTCGACGATGTGCTCGCAGTTGTCCAGGAGCAGCAGGAGGCTCTTGTTGGCGAGGGCCTTGGCGAGGCTTCCGGCGGGTGAGGAGGGGCCGGGCGCGCCGGGAGCGGCGGTCGCCGCGTCCTCGCGGATGCCGAGCACGGTCATGACGGCCTCCGCCACTGGGTCCACCGCGTTCGCGCTGCCGGCACGGCCGAGCGCGGCCAGCTCGACCAGCCAGGCGCCGTCCGGGAAGCCGTCGGCGAGCTGGGCGGCGGTCTCCAGCGCGAGGCGGGTCTTGCCGACGCCTCCGGAGCCGGTCAGCGTCACATGGCGGGCGGTGGCGAGATGGCCCTTGACCTCGGCCACCGCGTCGCCGCGGCCCACCAGTTCGGTGAGCGGGGCGGGCAGGTTGGTGGCGGGGCGGCGCGGCGGGGCCGGGGCGGCGGGGGTGGTGAGCCGGGTGTCCTGTTCCAGCATCGCCTGGTGGAGGGCGGTGAGTTCGGGGCCGGGATCCAGGCCGAGTTCGTCGGCGAGCCGGGTCCGCAGCTCCTGGTAGCCGGCGAGCGCCTCGCCCGCCCGCCCGGCGGCGTACAACGCGCGCATGTGGAGGGAGCGGAGCCGCTCCCGCAGCGGGTGGCGTACGACGAGTTCGGTCAGCTCGCCCGCCACCTCGAAGTGCTCGCCGAGGTCGATCCGGGCCTCGGCGAGCTCCTCAGCGGCACAGAGGCGGGCCTCCTCCAAGCGGGTGATGACCGGACGGGCGAAGTCGGCGTCCTCGAAGCCGGAGAACGGGGCGCCGCGCCACAGGCCGAGCGCCTCGGTCAGCAGGGCCGCACGGGCGCGCGGCGTGTCGGCGGCCCTGGCCCGTACCACCAGGGCCTGGAACCGGCCCATGTCGACGCTGCCGGCCTCCGTACGCAGCAGATAGCCGTCGTCGCGCAGGGCCAGCAGCTCGCGGCCGCCCGTCTCCGCGTCGCCGAACACCTTCCGCAGCTGCCAGACCTTGGTCTGGAGGGCGGCGCCGGGGTTGCCGGGCAGCTCGCGCTCGCCCCACACCTCGTCGACGAGCCGGTCGGCCGAGACCGGGTGGCCCTCGTGGGAGAGCAGGGCGGCGAGGAGCGTCCTGGTCTTGACTCCGGGCACGGTGAGCAGGCTGCCGTCCGCCTTCCACACGGCCAGTGGCCCCAGCACCCCGAATCGCATGGGCGCCACCGTAACGCAGCGCCGCGGGGTGTGGGGAGCCGGTCGTGAGCGGGTGGTGAGCCGGCCGTGAGTGCTCCGCCGCACGCTGGGACCTGTCCACCACCGCCGGCGGCAGGCCGGCCCAGCGCGGGAGCGTCCGATGTCCGACAACAGCCGTCTGCGGTTGGCGATCATCATCGGCAGCACGCGCCGGGGCCGCTTCGGTCCGACCGTCGCCCGGTGGTTCACCGGACAGGCGCGGCGGCGCCGGGAACTCGACGTCGATCTGATCGACCTGGCCGAGGCCCGGCTGCCCGACACACTCGGCGACGAGTGCGAGGAGCTGCCCCGGCCGGTGGCCGCGCTGGCTCCACGGCTCGCGGCTGCGGACGCCTTCGTGGTGGTGACCCCGGAGTACAACCGGAGTTTCCCCGCCCCGCTCAAGACGGCCATCGACTGGTACCTCGACGAGTGGAAGGCCAAGCCTGTGGCGTTCCTGTCCTACGGCGGGCCCTCGGGCGGTCTCCACGCGGCCGAGCAGCTGCGCAGCGCCTTCACCGAGGTGCACGCCGTGGCCATCCGCGACGGCATCAGCATCCCGAACTACTGGGACGAGTTCGACGCCGACGGCGCGTGGCCGAAGACGTCCACGAGCTTCGCGGCCTCGGTCAAGGCGACGCTCGACCAGCTCATCTGGTGGGCGCGGCTGCTCCACCACGCCCGGGACGTACACCCGTACGACTCCTGAGCCCTCGGGGCCTCCACGGCCCCCTTCTCTTCCCTGCTCCCCTGCCCCGGACCAGCCAGGGCGCGGACGATCGACGAACCTTGGAGGGTTCCCCCATGACCACAGAATCCCAGGCCTCCGCGGAGCTGAGGGCCGGGCCACGGGAGTGGCTCGGGCTCTTCGTGCTCACCCTTCCCACGATCCTGCTGGCGCTCGACGCCACCGTGCTGAACCTCGCGGTGCCGTCGATCAGCGCGGACCTCAAGCCCAGCAGCACGCAGCTGCTGTGGAGCGTGGACATCTACGGCTTCATGATCGCCGGTTTCCTGGTGACCATGGGCACGCTCGGTGACCGCATCGGCCGCCGCAAGCTGCTCATGATCGGTGCCCTCGGCTTCGGCATCGCCTCGGTCATCGCGGCGAAGGCCACCAGCCCGGAGATGCTGATCGCGGCGCGCGCGCTGCTCGGTATCACCGGCGCCACACTGATGCCCTCGACGCTGGCCCTGATCAGCAACATGTTCCGGGACGCCCGGCAGCGCGGTGTCGCCATCAGTGTCTGGGTCACCTGCTTCTCCGTCGGTATCGCCGTGGGCCCGGTCCTGGGTGGTGCGCTGCTGGAGTGGTTCTGGTGGGGCTCGGTCTTCCTGCTCGCCGTCCCGGTGATGGTGGTGCTCCTGATCGTCACGCCGATCCTGCTGCCGGAGTACAAGGACCCCGACGCAGGCCGCCTGGACCTGGCGAGTGTCGTGCTCTCCCTGGTCACCGTGCTGCCGGTGATCTACGGCATCAAGCGGCTGGCCGAGCACGGACCGGGCGCCCTGGCGATCGGCACGCTCCTGGTCGGTCTCCTCTTCGGCGTGGTCTTCGTCCTGCGTCAGCGCAAGCTGGCCGACCCGCTGCTGGACCTGAGTCTCTTCTCCAACCGCGCCTTCAGCACCGCCCTGCTGGTGCTGACCCTCGGCCTCGGTCTGATGGGCGGGCTCTACCTCTTCATCACGCAGTACCTCCAGCTGGTGGAGGGCCTCACCCCGATGAAGGCGGGCCTGTGGCTGCTGCCGGCGGCCGGCGCGCTGATCATCGCCTCCTCGCTGACGCCCGCCGTCGCCCAGCGCGTCCGACCCGGTTACGTCGTCGGCGGCTCGCTGTTCCTGTCGGTGCTCGGATACATCCTGATCAGCCTGGCGGACTCCACCGGCGGGCTGCCGCTGCTGGTGATCGGCTTCGTCCTCATCTACACCGGCATCAGCCCGATGATGGTGCTCGGTACGGACCTGGTCGTCGGCTCGGCGCCGCCGGAGCGGGCCGGTTCGGCCGCGGCCATGTCGGAGACCGGCATGGAGTTCGGTATCGCGCTCGGTATCGCCGGTCTCGGCAGTGTCGTCACCGCCGTGTACCGGGAGGACATCGGCGCCGCGCTCTCCTCGGACCTGCCCGCATCGGCGGCGGACACGGCGCGTGACACGCTCGCCGGTGCCGACACGGTGGCCGGGGAGCTGGGCGGCCCGGCGGGTACGGAACTGCTGGACGCGGCGCGTGAGGCGTTCACCAGCGGTCTGAACCTCGCGTCCGGCATCGCTGCCGTCATCGTGGCCGGGCTGGCCATCGCGGCGATCGTGCTGCTGCGCCACGTGCCGGCGGGCGGGGACTCCGAGGAGGAGGCCGCCGGCCCGGACGAGACCGACGGGCCGAACGCGACCACCGGTGCCGCCCTGGCGAACGTGCCCGCCGCCGCGGGCGACGGCCGCTGATCCACCGCAACGACGCGAAGGCCCGGCCGGAAATCCACTCGGCCGGGTCTTCCCGCGCGTGTGTGTGCCGGGGCCGCTCCCGTACGTCATACACGCGGCCGCCGTCGTACCCGCGGCGCTGCGGTCCTGGCCCGCGGCGGACGGCTCGATCGCGGCGAACACCGACCGCGCCCGCCGCACCGCGGGC
>NZ_JBEXSI010000058.1:0-41071 GCF_040613515.1 Streptomyces sp. NPDC006261 | reverse complement strand
CCGCCTCCAGCTTCGGGACACTCGTGTACACGCCTAAGACGATCACCACCTGGAGCGCCGCGAACACCGCCGCCCCGCGCCAGCCATGGACCAGGGCGCAGCGGGACCGGGTCAGGACACACAGAACCCGGCCCGGGGCAGGCCCGGACCGGGTTGATGTGTCAGCGCGAGGTCAAGCGCCGCGGCGCTGTGACGACGGACCGGACTGATCGTCCTGATCCTCGTCATCGTCCTGGTTGTAGCGATCCGCGTACTGTGCGTACGGGTCATCTTCCTCGTCGTCATCCTCGAACGGCTCGGCGTTCGGTGGCTGACTCGAAGGCGATGCGCCCAGCTCATTGGCCAGACGCGACAGGTCCGTCCCGCCGCTGCTGTACTTCAGCTGGCGGGCGACCTTGGTCTGCTTGGCCTTTGCCCGGCCGCGCCCCATGGCTCGACCCCCTCGGTGACGGGGCTCGACGGCCCCAGAGTCTTGACACGCGTTCATGTTTCAGGACGGACTCTCGACAGAGAGACCGCGCCCGTAGGGCTTTAACGGTACCTGCTTCCGTGGCCATACGGTACGCCGCCCGCGTCTTGCGCCCCGGTGCAGGGCCAGTGAGGAGCCCCGTCCCCGCTGGTCAACTGCGATTTTAACCTCTTCTGAGCGTACGACCCGCCGACCGGCGTGAGTCTTGTCTCCTGCCGGTCGGCGGGTCGTACGCGTGCGCGTCAGCGGCCGCGCGCCTCGGCCATCCGCTGCTCGGCGATCCGGTCGGCCGCCGCGGCGGGCGGAATCCCATCCGTCTTCGCACGTGCGAATATTTCCAGCGTGGTGTCGAAGATCTTCGTGGCCTTGGCCTTGCACCGGTCGAAGTCGAACCCGTTCAGCTCGTCGGCGACCTGGATCACGCCGCCGGCGTTGACCACGTAGTCGGGGGCGTAGAGAACCGACCGGTCGGCCAGGTCCTTCTCGACGCCCGGGTGGGCCAGCTGGTTGTTGGCCGCGCCGCAGACCACCTTCGCCGTGAGCACCGGCACGGTCTCGTCGTTCAGGGCGCCGCCGAGCGCGCAGGGCGCGTAGACGTCGAGGCCCTCGGTGCGGATCAGGGTCTCGGTGTCGGCCACCACGGTGACCTCGGGGTGCAGGTCGGTGATGCGGCGCACCGACTCCTCGCGGACATCGGTGATCACGACCTCGGCCCCGTCGGAGAGCAGGTGCTCGACGAGGTGGTGCCCCACCTTGCCGACCCCGGCGACGCCGACCTTGCGGCCGCGCAGCGTCGGGTCGCCCCACAGGTGCTGGGCCGAGGCCCGCATGCCCTGGAAGACGCCGAACGCGGTGAGGACGGAGGAGTCGCCGGCGCCGCCGTTCTCGGGGGAGCGGCCGGTGGTCCAGCGGCACTCCCGGGCGACTACGTCCATGTCGGCGACGTAGGTGCCGACGTCGCAGGCGGTGACGTAGCGGCCGCCGAGCGAGGCGACGAACCGGCCGTAGGCCAGGAGGAGTTCGTCCGTCTTGATCTTCTCCGGGTCGCCGATGATGACGGCCTTGCCGCCACCGTGGTCGAGCCCGGCGAGGGCGTTCTTGTACGACATTCCGCGCGACAGGTTCAGCGCGTCGGCGATGGCCTCGGCCTCGGTCACGTACGGGTAGAAGCGGGTACCGCCGAGGCCGGGGCCGAGGGCGGTGGAGTGGAGGGCGATGACGGCCTTGAGGCCGGTGGCACGGTCCTGGCAGATCACGACTTGCTCGTGGCCCCCCTGATCCGAGTGGAACAGGGTGTGCAGGACGCCGTCAGTCACATCGGTCACTGTGGTGACTCCCAAGTACGAAGCGGCGGGGAGGCCCTCCTAGGGGTGGGGAGGACCCCGGACCGACCGGCACGGCCGGTCCGATGAGCAAGAGCGTAAGTCCTCCGGCGGCGCGGATCTGCCCCCGTGCCGAGGATCACCCCATGGGGGTGTACGCGCGTGGCACGATGCGCTGCATGTCGGTGGTGTCTTCAGTGGTCGTCCCTTACACGTCCTACCTCCGGGTGTACGAACCGCTCGCCGCCTTCGCGGAGCCCGAGCGCGGTCACTGGGCCCGTTACGCGCAGCGCCCGGTGCTGCCGACCGCCCAGGACGAACTGCGCCGCTCGCTGGCCGACCTGGTGCCGACCCCGCCGGTCGGGGTGCCCGTGCACGAGAGCGGCGACGCGTTCGTGGCGGAGCTGGACGGGGTGGTGTGCGTCTGCCCGTGGCGGACCCGGCTGCGGGGGTGGCTCGCGCTGGAGGAGCTGGAGGGGACGGGCGGGCAGGGGGGGATGTTTCCGGCCAACGTGCTGGACACCCTGCTGCCCGAGGTGGTGCGGGGTCAGGCACGGGCGGACCACGAGCGCTGGCAGCGCCGGAACCCGGACGCGCGGCCGTGGATCCGTACGACGGTGTGGCAGGTCCCGGTGCGGTGGTTCGTCCTTTTCCGGGACGAGGAGCGGGAGTACGCGGCGGGCGACGGCGAGGGCGGGGAGCCGGTGCTGCGCTACCGGACGCCGATGGTGGAGGCCCGGCGCCGGCTCGCCCGGGCGCTGCGCACCCTGCGCGAGAACGTCTCCGACGGGCCCCTCGTCGAGGGCCTGGTGGACGTGGGGCGCTGGCTGGAGGAGTTCCATCCGCACTCGCTCGTGGAGCTGGACTACGGGGGCCTGGTGCACGCCCTCCCGGCCGAGCAGCTCGCCGGGGACCGGTCGGCAGCAGATGTGGCGGAGGGGCTCGCCGCGCTGGGGAACGGCGACAGCGAGGGCGCCGGGGAGGCGTACGCGCGCCTCGCGGAGCGTTGGCGGGCAGTGCGGGATCGCCAGTTCACCAATTGACGTGAAAAGACCCACAGCGGCATCAACATGACGGAACCGGGGCATCCTTCATCCAGGACGGACCGGAAGCGCGAGCGGGCGGGAAGGAGGAGAAACAGCAGCCCGGCGAGTGAGTCGGCCGGAGCGCCTGAGCGGGGGCCGTGAAGGGGAACTGACGGGCCGTGAACCTGCGCCCCGTGGGACACGTGGGGTGGGTGAGGCGGGGAAGTGCGCCTTCTGACCCAGGACCTACGTCCCGAACCGGGCCTTTGCCTCAAGCGTGATGGATAGCACTAACGGGGCCCTTGCGCTCATCCCTGCTCCTCGTGCCAAAATAGGACAAGGAGTCCGGGGAGGGCTCCTTCTGTCCAAGTAAGGGCGGAATGCTCAGCATTGCACGCTATGGGGGGTCTGAGGACTCCTGATCGCTCTGTGACTGATCGTCACGGTGGTGTGACTGTCCGCTATGGCATGGTCCATCGGCTTCCGTCGCTGATGAACACCTGGGAGGGCAATTCCATCGGTTTGGCCGACGCGGCTGGACGGATGGTGTAGTTGTAGTGCCGAGGACAAGCCGTTCGTCCTATAACCGACTCGGCCCGCGTCCGCCATTTCGGGCAACGCGGGTCAAGGTGCAGAATTTAGAGGAAAGAACCGAGAAGGTTCGGTTCTCCCGAGGAGGCCGCTCATGACCGCTCGCACCCCTGATGCCGAGCCGCTGCTGACCCCGGCTGAGGTTGCCACGATGTTCCGCGTGGACCCGAAGACGGTCACCCGTTGGGCCAAGGCTGGCAAGCTCACGTCCATCCGCACGCTCGGTGGACACCGCCGGTACCGCGAGGCAGAGGTCCGCGCACTGCTTGCGGGTATTCCGCAGCAGCGCAGCGAGGCCTGACACACCCCTGCCCCGCAGCTCAGCAGCAGCAACAGCATCACAACCGGGCAGCCGCCAGGTCCCCCAACCCCAGGCCGCCCATACATAGCTCCACTCGACGGACGCCTGCCCCAACGGGCGTCATACCTGTGTACGGGTGCGTCGTTCTCGATCGCGCTGGACTCCGCCGGGTCCAGCGCGATCTTTTTGTGCCCCGGGCCGTTCTCGGGGCCCTTCTGGGCCGGTACCGCTCCACCGACGCCTCTCGTGCCCCCGTACGCCCCTCTCACACCCTGCGGGGGGCCGGGAACTGGTGAGCGATAACCGGGTGGTCGGTCGGCTTCCGGGCGTCCCGTGGGCCGGTCGGCAGGCTGCCCGGCCGTCCGTCCCGGCGCCGTTCGTGGGTCTGTGGGCGGGTCTGTGCGGGAGTGTGGTCGAGCGTCCCGGACTCGGTGGGACAGCCCCGGACGGAACGGTCCGGCCGAAGGGCCGACCTGGTGCAATTGCACATATTAAATTCGCCAGTTGTAAGGGAGGGGTAAAGTGCCGCGGTCTGAAAACTCTTTCGGTGACACCCGTCACACCACCTGATGCTTGCCAACTCCGAGCCTGCCACTGTGCGGACGTGGAAACATCCGGCCGATGGTCATGGAGCGACGGGCCTTTCGTCCTCGTCTCCTTCGAGGGGGACGGCGGTGCTGTCCGGGTCCGCGGGGCTTCCGGCCCGGTTCCCGGACTTCTGCGGCTCGTCCGGGGGCCCTGGAGCCGCGCCGGGCTCCCGCGCCTCCCTGCCGCCGTCCCGTCCGCCGTCTCCCGGCTCCATGGCGAGGCGCAGCAGCCGGTGGCAGACCGGGCAGTGGCGGGTGACGTGTCCGTAGCCGTAGGCGGCCGCCAGATGGGCGCGGAGCAGTGCGCGGGTCTCGTGTCGTGCTGTGGGCGCGGACATGCGAGCCACCTCCCGGTGGACCCGGCCGCCCCTCGCCGAGGGAAACAGGGGCAGCCTCGTCTCTACGGGGTACCTGGGGCGGAAGGCGCCGTCAAGACGCACGAAAGCCCGGATCAAAATGATCCGGGCTTTCGTCACTGCGGTCCTGACGGGATTTGAACCCGCGGCCTCCACCTTGACAGGGTGGCGAGCACTCCAAACTGCTCCACAGGACCAGGTTTTCGCTGCTGCCTTGCGGCTTGCTGCGAAACCAGACTGTACAGGAGGTGGGAGGCCCAGGTCGACTTCACTCCTGGTGGTGACACCGTCACCGCCTCGCCACCCCTGTTTCAGGGCGCCAGAGCGTCGATCGCCTTCACGATCCGCTTGTCCGAGACGGGGAACGCCGTGCCCAGCGCGTGCGCGAAGTAGCTGACGCGCAGCTCCTCGATCATCCAGCGGACGTCCAGCACCTCCTGCCCCACCGGCCGCCCCTGCGGGAGCTGTTCGAGCAGCCACGCGTACTCGTCCTGCATCTCGTGGACCTTGGCCATCCGCGTGGTGTCCCGCTGGACGGCCGTCGGCATCTGCTGGAGCCGGCGGTCGGCCGCCACGAGGTACCGCATCAGGTCGGGCAGCCGGCGCAGCCCGGTGGCCGTAACGAAACCGGGCGGTACGAGACGGGCCAGCTGCTCCCGTACGTCGGTGACGTTGGCGACCAGCGTCAGGCTGTTCGTCGACTTCAGCCGCCGCTCGCACGCCTGCCAGGCGGCCAGGATCTGCTGCACCTGGTCGATCGTGCGGACGGTCAGGTCCACCAGATCGGCGCGCACCTTGTCGTACAGCGTCCGGAAGGCCTTCTCGTCCCATGCCGGCCCGCCGTGCGCGGCGATCAGCCGGTCGGCGGCGGCGGTGGCGCAGTCCTCGAAGAGGGCCTGGACCGAGCCGTGCGGATTGCGGGAGAGCGCGAGCTTCTGCTGGTTGGTGAGCCGGTCCGAGGCGAACTTCGCCGGGTTGACCGGGATGTTCAGCAGGATCAGCTTCCGGGTCCCGCGCCACATCGCCTGCTGCTGCTCGGCCGCGGTGTCGAAGAGGCGTACGGCGACGGTGTCGCCCTGGTCGACGAGGGCCGGGTACGCCTTCACCGGCTGCCCGGCCCGCCGCGTCTCGAAGACCTTGTTCAGCGTGCCGATCGTCCAGTCCGTGAGGCCCGACCGCTCGATGGATTCGCCGGAGGGCCCTGCGGTCGCCGCAGCGGCCTTGGAGAGCGCCTGGCGGGCCTTCGGGCGCAGCTGGAGCTTCAGCGCCTCCAGGTCCTTGTCCTCGGCCACCTTGCGGCGCCGTTCGTCGACGATCCGGAACGTGATCTTCAAGTGGTCCGGAACGCGGGAGAGGTCGAAGTCGTCCGCCGTGACCGGCACGCCGACCATCCGCTGGAGCTCCCGCGCCAGGGTGAACGGCAGCGGCTCCTGGAGCGGAACCGCCCGGTCCAGGAACTTGTCCGCGTAGTTCGGCGCGGGCACGTAGTGCCGGCGGATCGGCTTCGGCAGCGAGCGGATCAGCTCGGTGACGACCTCCTCGCGCAGCCCCGGGATCTGCCAGTCGAAGCCCTCGGACGTGACCTGGTTGAGCACCTGGAGCGGGATGTGGACGGTCACCCCGTCCGCGTCCGCGCCGGGCTCGAACTGGTACGTCACCTTGAACTTGAGCTTCCCCTGCCGCCAGGAGTCCGGGTAGTCGTCCTTGGTGACGGCCCCGGCCTTCTCGTTGATCAGCATGGAGCGCTCGAAGTCGAGGGCGTCCGGCTCCTCGCGCTTCTTGTTCTTCCACCAGGAGTCGAAGTGCGCCCCGGAGACGATGTGTTCCGGAATGCGCTGGTCGTAGAAGTCGAAGAGCGTCTCGTCGTCCACGAGGATGTCGCGGCGTCGCGCCCGGTGCTCCAACTCCTCGACCTCGCCGAGGAGTTTGCGGTTGTCGTGGAAGAACTGGTGATGGGTGCGCCAGTCGCCCTCGACCAGGGCGTTGCGGATGAACAGATCCCGCGAGGCCTCCTGGTCGATACGACCGAAATTGACCTTGCGCTGAGCGACGATCGGCACCCCGTAGAGCGTGACCCGCTCGTACGCCATCACCGCGGCCTGGTCCTTCTCCCAGTGTGGCTCGCTGTAGGTGCGCTTCAGCAGATGCTGGGCCAGCGGTTCGATCCACTCGGGCTCGACCTTGGCGTTGACCCGCGCCCAGAGGCGGGAGGTCTCCACCAGCTCCGCCGACATCACGAACCGCGGCTGCTTCTTGAACAGCGCCGACCCCGGGAAGATCGCGAACTTGGCGTTGCGCGCGCCCACGTACTCGTTCTTCTCGGTGTCCTTCAGCCCGATGTGCGACAGCAGCCCGGCCAGCAGCGAGGTGTGTACCGCCTGCTCGGGGACGGACGCCTCGGCCTTGGGCTCCTCGACGACGATGCCCATCTGCTTCGCGACCGTACGCAGCTGCGCGTAGATGTCCTGCCATTCGCGGATGCGCAGGAAGTTCAGATACTCCTGCTTGCACATCCGGCGGAACGAGGACGAGCCACGCTCCTTCTGCTGCTCGCGGACGTAGGCCCACAGATTCAGGTACGCCAGGAAGTCGGACGTCTCGTCCTTGAACCGGGCGTGGTTCTGGTCGGCCTGCGTCTGCTTCTCCTGTGGCCGCTCGCGCGGATCCTGGATGGAGAGCGCGGCGGCGATGACCATGACCTCGCGGGCGCAGCCGTTCTTGTCGGCCTCGATGACCATCCGGGCCAGACGCGGGTCGACGGGCAGCTGGGAGAGCTTGCGGCCGAGGGGGGTGAGGCGCTTCTTCGGATCCTTCTCACCCGGGTCGAGGGCCCCCAGCTCCTGGAGGAGCTGCACGCCGTCGCGGATGTTGCGGTGGTCCGGCGGGTCGATGAAGGGGAACTTCTCGATGTCGCCGAGCCCGGCGGCGGTCATCTGGAGGATGACGGAGGCCAGGTTGGTCCGCAGGATCTCCGGGTCGGTGAACTCCGGCCGGGTGAGGAAGTCGTCCTCGGAGAACAGCCGGATGCAGATGCCGTCCGACGTACGGCCGCAGCGGCCCTTGCGCTGGTTGGCGCTGGCCTGGGAGATCCGCTCGATCGGCAGCCGCTGGACCTTGGTGCGGTGGCTGTAGCGGGAGATGCGGGCGTTGCCCGGGTCGATCACGTACTTGATGCCGGGGACGGTCAGCGAGGTCTCGGCGACGTTCGTCGCGAGGACGATGCGGCGTCCCGTGTGGCGCTGGAACACGCGGTGCTGCTCGGCGTGCGAGAGGCGCGCGTAGAGGGGGAGCACCTCGGTGTGCCTGAGGTTGCGCTTGTTCAGCGCGTCCGCCGTGTCCCGGATCTCGCGCTCACCGGAGAGGAAGACCAGCACGTCACCCGGGGCCTCGTGGCTCAGCTCGTCGACAGCGTCGCAGATCGCGGTGATCTGGTCGCGGTCGGAGTCCGCCGTGTCTTCGTCGGCCCCCTCCAGTAGGGGCCGGTACCGCACCTCCACCGGGTACGTCCGCCCGCTGACCTCCACGATCGGCGCCTCGCCGAAGTGGCGTGCGAACCGCTCCGGGTCGATGGTCGCCGAGGTGATGACGACCTTGAGGTCCGGGCGCTTCGGCAGCAGCCGGGCCAGATAACCGAGCAGGAAGTCGATGTTCAGGGACCGCTCGTGGGCCTCGTCGATGATGATCGTGTCGTACGCCAGCAGCTCGCGGTCCGTCTGGATCTCGGCGAGCAGGATGCCGTCGGTCATCAGTTTCAGATACGTCGACTCCGGGTTCACCTGATCGGTGAAGCGGACCTTCCAGCCGACGGTCTCACCCAGCGGCGTCTTCAGCTCGTCCGCGACCCGCTCCGCGACCGTGCGGGCGGCGATCCGGCGGGGCTGGGTGTGTCCGATCATGCCCCGGACGCCACGCCCGAGCTCCATACAGATCTTGGGGATCTGCGTGGTCTTCCCGGACCCCGTCTCACCGGCGACGATCACGACCTGGTGGTCGCGTATCGCCTCCAGGATCTCGTCCTTCTTCTGGCTGACCGGCAGCTCTTCCGGGTACGACAGGGCCGGCAGCCGGGCCGCGCGCGTGGCGAGCCGTTCGGCCGCCTTGCCCGCCTCGGCCGCGATCTCGTCCAGCACGGACTGGCGGGCCTCGGGCTTGCGGATGCGGCGCGCTCCTTCGAGGCGCCGGCCGAGCCGGTTCGCGTCACGGAGCGAGAGCTGTCCGAGCTGGGACTGGAGATCGGCGAAAGAAGTAGACATACGGATCCCAGGATCTCACCCGGGCGCGAGGAGTGGCGACCTCATTTCGCGCGGACTGCGTCACGCCGTGGGAGCGGGGGCACGAGCGGCGGTGACCGATGCGGCGAGCGCGGTCACGGCACGTACCATTTCGGGCAGCCGAACGCTCAGCCCCTTGTGCCCTCGTGCCGCTGCGAGAAAGGTCCGCCCCCGTGTCCCGTACGCAGTGGTGCTGCCTGACGGCGCTGCTCGCGGTCGTGATGGGGCTGCTGTGCGGGCCGGTGGGCGCGGCTCCTTCCTTTGCCGACGCGTCACCTTCTGAGGCTGTCGCGGTCACTGTTGGGAAAGCCGTGACGGTGCCTGTCGCGGAAGCCGTGACGGTGCCTGTCGCCGAGTCCGCCCCCGCCCCCCTCGTGGAGGCGTTCGACGCAGGCACCCCGGTCCCCGGCTGCCGGGAGCCCGGCGACCACGACGGCGAGCCCGCCGTCCCGGCCCGGGCCCGCGCCGCGTACGACCAGGCCCCCGGCCTCGCGCCGTGGGGGCTGCCCGCCGCGACGGGCGCCCCGGCGGCCGAACCGCCGCCGGGGATACGGGTCAGGGCCCCGGTGCCGGCCACACCGACCCCCGTCGAGCTCTCCGTGCTGAGGGTGTAGGCCGGCTCCCCACCGCTGCCCAGACCCTCCTTTCTCCTTCCGCACCACCAGCACGGAGTGCCGCATGCCCACGCCCAGGAACACCAAGCCCTCCTCCCGCAAGCCCTTCGTCTACGGCGCCGTGATCGTCGTCGCCGCCGGCCTCCTCGGATTCGCCTCCTACAAGGCCACCGCCCCCGGCAACTCCTCCACCGGCACCTCCACCACCCCCGCCGCCGAGGTCTCCGCCGACCCGCGGGCGGGCATCTATCCCGAGCTCGCGAAGCTGGCCCGCCGCGACGCCGGCGACAAGCTGGCGGTCGGCCGCGCCGACGCGCCCGTCGTCCTGATCGAGTACGCCGACTTCAAGTGCGGCTACTGCGGCAAGTTCGCCCGGGACACCGAGCCCGAGCTGATCAAGGAGTACGTGCAGGACGGGACCCTGCGCATCGAGTGGCGCAACTTCCCGATCTTCGGCGAGGAGTCCGAGAACGCCGCACGCGGAGCCTGGGCCGCCGGCCGGCAGGGCCGCTTCTGGGAGTTCCACGCGGCCGCCTACGCCGAAGGGGCGAAGGAGAAGGGGTTCGCCAAGGGCCGGGTCAAGGCCCTCGCGCAGGAGGCCGGGGTCAAGGACCTGGCCCGGTTCATGAAGGACCTGGACGGCCCGGACGCCCGCGCGGCCGTCGCGAAGGACCAGGAGCAGGCATACGGGATCGGCGCCACGTCCACCCCGTCGTTCCTGATCAACGGCCGCCCGATCGCGGGGGCCCAGCCGAAGGAGACGTTCACGCGGGCGATCGAGGCGGCCGCCGAACAGGCGAAGACCACGGCTGGGGCAGGCAGCACCGGGGACTCCGCCAAGTGACCGCGGACATCGGCTACTTCGCGGCCTTCCTCGGCGGACTGCTCGCGCTGGTCAGCCCGTGCAGCGCGCTGCTGCTGCCGGCCTTCTTCGCGTACTCCATCGACTCCACCTCGCGCCTGCTCGCCCGTACCGGCATCTTCTACGCCGGGCTCGCCACCACCCTCGTCCCGCTCGGCGCCGCCGGTTCGTACGCCGGCCGGCTCTTCTACGGGCACCGCGACGCCCTGGTCACGGGCGCGGGCTGGCTGATCATCGGGCTCGGCGTCGCGCAGGTCATCGGCCTCGGCTTCGCCTCCCGGCGCATCGCCGCGCTCAGCGGCCGGATCCGCCCGACCACCGCGTTCTCCGTCTACGCCCTGGGCGCGGTCTACGGCCTCGCGGGCTTCTGCGCGGGTCCGATCCTCGGCAGCGTCCTGACCGTGGCGGCGGTCAGCGGCAGCCCGGTCTACGGCGGGCTGCTGCTGGCGGTCTACGCGCTCGGGATGGCCGTACCGCTCTTCGTGCTCGCCCTGCTCTGGGAGCGGTTCGACCTCGGCCGCCGCACCTGGCTGCGCGGCAGGACCGTCCGGCTCGGCCGGTTCGAGCTGCACACCACGTCGCTGCTGTCGGGCCTGTTCTTCATCGGCCTGGGCGCGCTCTTCCTCGTCTACGACGGGACGACCGCGCTGCCGGGCTTGCTCGGGGTCGACGCCTCGTTCGCGGTGGAGCAGTGGGCGCAGAAGCTGGGCGAGCGCGTGTCGGACGCGGTGCTGCTGGGGGGCGTGGTGCTGGTGGTGCTGCTGGCTCTCGGCGTACGGACCTGGCGGCGACGCGACACCGCAGGGGAGGCCAGGGAGACCGAGAAGGTGTGAGAACGGCGAAGGCCCCGTCCTTGAGGACGGGGCCTTCGAGAGGTGGCTGGGGCCGGGATCGAACCGGCGACCTATCGCTTTTCAGGCGATCGCTCGTACCAACTGAGCTACCCAGCCACGCAGCCGCTGGGGCTGCAGCGGTCCTGACGGGATTTGAACCCGCGGCCTCCACCTTGACAGGGTGGCGAGCACTCCAAACTGCTCCACAGGACCAAGCAATGTGCGAAACAAGTCTCGCACACGGTGAAACGTGCCCCCAACGGGATTCGAACCCGTGCTACCGCCTTGAAAGGGCGGCGTCCTGGGCCACTAGACGATGAGGGCTATTGGCCCGCCTGTTCGCTTTGCAGCGCGTCGGGGACGTGAGAAGCATATGGGATGGGTGGAGCTATCGCCAAAACGGTTTACGGCGAGGGCGTCGGCCGCGTCGGAGAGCCCGCCGGGGAGGGCGTCGGAGAGGGCGATACGGGTGCGTCCTTCTTCAGGTTCTCCTCCGGCAGATGGCGGCTGACCTCGGCGGTCGTCAGTCCGAGACCGCCGAGCGTGATCTCGTCCCAGGCCTGGAGACGGCGGGTCGAGCGGTCCAGGTAGAGCACCGAGGCACGCACCTTCTCGGGCTTGTCGTTCTGCACCGCGCGCAGCCCGCCGCCGCCCGTGGAGCCCTCGACCTTGAGCCGCGTACCGAGCTTGAGCTGTTCGTTGATCCGGTTGTGGAGGTGGCCCGCGAGGACGAGGGGGACGGTGCCGTCGGTCTGCCGGGCGGTGTTCGGGTCGTGGGCGACCGCGATGTCGACCGGGGTGCCGGCCTGTTCCTGGTCGCGGAGAGCGGACGCCAGACGCATGCCTTCCAGCTCCGCGGCCGCCTTGCCGCCGACCGGCTTGGTGCGGTCCGGGGTGAACGAGGCGTCGCCGGTGCCCGCAATCCGGAGTCCGGCCACGTTCACGGTCCGGCCGTTGTCCAGGACGCGTACGTTCCGGAACCTCTCCAGGTACGCCTGCGTGACCTTGGAGTCGTGGTTGCCGCGCACCCAGACGTACGGCGCCCCGAGGTCGCGGATCGGGTCGAGGAAGCCGTTCTCGGCGGCCGAGCCGTGGTCCATCGTGTCGCCGGAATCGATGATCACGTCGATCTCGTACTGCTTCACCAGCGAGGCGATGATGTGCCAGGCCGCCGGGTTCAGATGGATGTCGGAGACGTGCAGGGCGCGGATGGTCCCGGGGTCCGGCTGGTAGACGGGGAGCGTGGAGGTGGCGTCGTACAGCCGGGTGACGTTGGTGACCAGGCGCGCCAGCTCCTGCTGGTAGATGTCGAACTCGGTGACGATCGACCGGGCGTCGCCGACGAGGGACGGGGCGCTGGAGAGCAGCCCGGAGAACTTGGGCTCCAGGACGGACTTCGGGTTCCAGGTCGCGTACGCGCTGACGCCGGACGCGGCCAGCAGGGTGAGGGCGAGCCCGCCGGCGGCCAGGGCCCGGCGCGGGCGGCGGTAGACGACGAGGCCGAGCGCGGTCGCCCCGGAGATCACGGCGACGCAGGAGCGCACGGCCAGCTCCCGGGTGCCGGCGGCGACGTCCCGGGTGACCTCGTCCTGAAGGCCGGAGAACCGTTCCGGCTGGTCCACCAGGGCCTGGGAGCGCACGGGGTCGAGGCGGTCCACGTCCACGTCGAGGCGGAGCGGGGCGGTGTGCGAGTCCAGCTCCAGGGCACCGAGCGGGGACACGTTGATCTTGCTGCCGCCGGTGAGGGACGGGCGCAGGGTCATGTTGGTGTCCATGGGGCCGACCGGCGTCCGGATGGACCCCACGGCGAGCAGCCCGAGCCAGGCCCCGAGCACGACGACGGCGAGCATGCCGAGGGCGCGTACGTAGGGCTTCGGGGCCGGGCCGCCCGTCAGGTCGCCGGGGGTACGAGAGCGGGTGCGGGCGGCGGACTTCGGGCGGGTGAACCGGGTGAGGCGGTGCCGGACGCGATCGGCAGCGGCACGGAACGGGGCGCGGACCATTGGGCGCGTATGCCCTGGTACGGCTCCGCCCATGCGGGGTGCCGGCAGCGGAGTGGATCAGGCGGCGGTGTGAAGTGGCTCGGGCCTCGGCCGCGAAGTGGTTTTCCGGCCTCGGCCGTGGAGTGGACCAGGCCCCGGCCGTCAAGCGGATCGGTGGCGGCCGCCACCTGCCCGTGGCGGGCCCCGGTACGTGACAATGGCGGGGTGCTGGAGATGACGCGGGAGCAGTTCGAAGAGCTGGTGAGCCAGGCACTTGACCGGATTCCGCCGGAGCTGATGCGGCTGATGGACAACGTGGCGGTCTTCGTCGAGGACGAACCGGAGCCCGGCGACCCCGACCTGCTCGGGCTCTACGAGGGCACGCCGCTCACCGACCGGGGGGAGTGGTACGCCGGGGTGCTGCCGGACCGGATCACCATCTACCGCGGCCCGACGCTGCGGATGTGCGAGTCGCACGAGGACGTCGTGGCCGAGACCGAGATCACCGTGGTCCATGAGATCGCCCACCACTTCGGCATCGACGACGAACGGCTGCACGCCCTGGGTTACGGGTGAGCGACGCGCTGCCGGTGGAGCCGCCGACGCCGGGACCGCCCGCCGCCCCGCAGGCCCGGGTGCTGGGCGCGGTCGCGGCGGGCGGCGCGCTGGGCGCTGTCGCGCGGTACGGGGCCCTGGTGCTCTGGCCGGCCGCCGAGGGCGGGTTCCCGTGGACGGTGTCCGTCGTCAATGTGAGCGGCTGCGCCCTGATCGGGGTCCTGATGGTGCTGACCGTCGAGCGGGGCCGGGTGGCCCACCCGCTGGTCCGGCCCTTCCTCGGGGTCGGCGTGCTCGGCGGGTTCACGACGTTCTCGACGTACGCGGCCGATGTGTCCGGCCTGCTGGTGCGTCAGGAACTCCTCACGGCGCTGGCGTACATGGCGGCGACGGTCGTGGCGGCGCTGGCGGCCGTGTGGGCCGGGGCGGTGGTGACGCGGCGTCTGCTGGACCGGGGCGTCCGGGGAGCGGGAGTACGGGACGGGGAACGCGGGCCCGCGCGTGGCAGGGGGCGGTCCGTGTGAACTGGCTGCTGGTGGTGGTCGGCGGCGCGGTGGGCGCGCCCCTGCGCTATCTGACGGACCGGGCGGTCCAGGCGCACCAGGGGCGGGGCGTCGCGTACGTCTTCCCCTGGGGCACGTTCGCGGCCAACGCGGCGGGCAGCCTGATCCTCGGGGTGCTGACCGGGGCCGCGGTCTCCGCGCAGGTGCACGTCCTGCTGGCGGCGGGGCTGTGCGGGGCGCTGACGACGTACTCGACGTTCTCCTACGAGACCCTGCGCCTCGCCGAGACGGGCCGGGCCTTCCTGGCCGCGGCCAACGTGGTGGCGTCCCTGCTCGTGGGGCTGGGGGCGGTGTTCCTGGGGGCGGAGCTGGCGGGCGGGTTCGGGGGGTAGGGGCGGGGCCCGCGGCCCGGGTCTCCGGCCCCGGCCGAGGCGCCGGGGGGCCGGGTCCGGCGCGCGGTCGGCGCTTCGGGCGTGTCTCCGGCGGGGTCCGGGGAGTTGGGCACGGCAACCGCCACCGCGTACGGCGTGCTCCGTGCCGTACAGCCCGCCCGGCCCCCGCCCCCTTCTCCGCCCCCTCTCCTCGCCCCGGAGGTGCCACCCGTGCACACACTGTCCGCCCCTGCCCGTTGGGCAGCCGTCACCGCGCTGACGATCGCCGCGTCCACCGGCTGTATGAGCGTCGGCGACGACGGTGCCAGGCCGGGGCCCTCGGGCTCCTCCGACTCGAAGGGCCGGGCCGTCGAGCCGAACGGTGAGACGGTGGCCGGATCCGGTGGCGCCGGGCACCACGGCGGTGACGCCCACACCCACTCCGACGCCGATGGCGACTCCGACTCCGACCGGAAGAAGCCCGGGGGCACGCCGAGCCCCGAGGCGTCCGGTGCTGCGCCGTCCACCACACCGAAGGGCCCGCGCCCCGAGCCCGGCGCCCCGCAGCCCTCCCGCCCCGGCCATCCGCCGGCGCCGACGCCCTCCACGCCGGGACCGGGGGAGCCGCCGCCGGTCGTCCCGGAACCGCCGGCCCCGCCGCCCGCCCCCGACCCGGACCCGGAACCCGAGCCGGAGCCCACCGAACCGCCCGAGCCGCCCCCCTCGGCGTCGCCCGCCGCGCAGCTGCGGACGCAGGCGATGGGCGGTGCGGAGGAGGGCCGACCGTTGCGGACGCCGGAGGCATCACCGCAGGTGGGGCCGGTGTAGCAAGGGGCTCGAAGCGGCCGGGTTGCGCAATGTGGGCGGGAGTGCGTATGGTAGTAGATCGTTTGATCCATTGCCCGGCGCCGACACAGAAGAGCGCCGTGTGGCGCGTACTCTCCCTTGCCGTGGCTGGACCGCATTGAGGCGGTCGAAATTGCGAATCACGGAGTTACGGGCGCGTGCCGAGACTCCGGAAGGTTTCGCATTTCGCATGTCAATTTCCAGTTCTGACCACACCGTCATGCCCGAGAACATCGACAACGCCGAGCTCACCGAGCTCGTCGAGGCCGCTGTGACCGAGGCCCCCGCCGGCGCCACCGCCGCAGCCGAGAAGGCTCCGGTGGCCGAGAAGGCGGCCGAGAAGTCCGTCGCCGACTTCATCACCGAGGACAAGCCGGCCAAGGCTCCCGAGGCTTCCGCCCAGGTCGAGGCCGACGCGGCTCCCGAGGTCACGGCGACGACCGAGGCTGACGCGGCTCCCGAGGCCGAGGCTGACGCCGACGCCGAGCCGACCGTCACCTTCGGTTCGCTGGGCCTGCCCGACGGCATCGTCCGCAAGCTCGCGCAGAACGGTGTGACCGCCCCCTTCCCGATCCAGGCGGCGACCATCCCGGACGCCCTGGCCGGCAAGGACATCCTCGGCCGCGGCCGTACGGGCTCCGGCAAGACGCTCTCCTTCGGTCTGCCGCTGCTGGCCACGCTCTCCGGTGGCAGCACCGAGAAGAAGAAGCCGCGCGGCATCATCCTCACCCCGACCCGCGAGCTCGCGATGCAGGTCGCGGACGCGCTGCAGCCGTACGGCGACGTGCTCGGCCTCAAGATGAAGGTCGTCTGCGGCGGTACGTCGATGAGCAACCAGATCTACGCGCTGGAGCGCGGTGTCGACGTCCTCGTCGCCACCCCGGGCCGTCTGCGCGACATCATCAACCGCGGCGCCTGCTCGCTCGAGAACGTCCAGGTCGCCGTCCTCGACGAGGCCGACCAGATGTCCGACCTGGGCTTCCTGCCCGAGGTCACCGAGCTGCTCGACCAGATCCCCGGTGGCGGTCAGCGGATGCTCTTCTCCGCCACCATGGAGAACGAGATCGGCACGCTGGTCAAGCGCTACCTCTCCAGCCCGGTGACGCACGAGGTCGACAGCGCCCAGGGCAACGTCACGACCATGTCGCACCACGTCCTCGTCGTGAAGCCGAAGGACAAGGCGCCGGTCACGTCCGCCATCGCCGCCCGCAAGGGCCGCACGATCATCTTCGTCCGCACCCAGCTGGGCGCCGACCGCATCGCCGAGCAGCTCATCGAGTCCGGCGTGAAGGCCGACGCGCTGCACGGCGGCATGACCCAGGGCGCCCGTACGCGGGTCCTGGAGGACTTCAAGAAGGGTTACGTCAACGCGCTCGTCGCGACCGACGTGGCCGCCCGAGGCATCCACGTCGACGGCATCGACCTGGTCCTGAACGTGGACCCGGCCGGCGACCACAAGGACTACCTGCACCGCTCGGGCCGTACCGCCCGTGCCGGCAAGTCCGGTGTCGTCGTCTCGCTGGCGCTCCCGCACCAGCGCCGCCAGATCTTCCGCCTGATGGAGGACGCGGGCGTCGATGCCTCGCGCCACATCGTCCAGGGCGCGGGCGTCTTCGAGCCGGAGGTCGCCGAGATCACCGGCGCCCGCTCGCTCACCGAGGTCCAGGCCGACTCCGCGAACAACGCCGCCAAGCAGGCCGAGCGCGAGGCCGCCGACCTGACGAAGCAGCTGGAGCGCATCCAGCGCCGCGCCGTGGAGCTCCGCGAGGAGGCCGACCGCCTGGTCGCCCGTGCCGCGCGTGAGCGGGGCGACGACCCGGAGGCGGCGGTGGCCGAGGTGGCCGCCGAGGCCGAGGCAGCCCTCGTGGCAGCCGTGTCCGTGCCGGAGCAGCCGGCCGCCCGTGACGAGCAGCGCCGCGACGAGCGGGGCAACTACGAGCGCCGTGACAACCGTGGCGGCTACCGCGGCGGCAACGACCGCCGTGACGACCGCCCGTCCGGTGGCTTCCGCTCCGGTGGTGGCGACCGTCGGGACGACCGTGGTGGCCGTCCGTTCGAGCGCAGGGACAACGACCGCCCGTCCTTCAACCGCGACCGCCGCGACGAGCGCCCCTCGGGCGGCTTCCGCTCCGGTGGCAGCAGCGACCGTCGGGACGACCGTGGTGGCCGTCCGTTCGAGCGCAGGGACAACGACCGCCCCGCGTTCAACCGTGACCGCCGCGACGAGCGCCCCTCGGGTGGCTCGGGTGGCTTCCGCTCCGGTGGCAGCGACCGCCCCTCGGGCGGCTTCCGCTCCGGTGGCAGCAGCGACCGTCGGGACGACCGTGGTGGCCGTCCGTTCGAGCGCAGGGACAACGACCGCCCCGCGTTCAACCGTGACCGCCGCGACGAGCGCCCCTCGGGTGGCTTCCGCTCCGGCGGCAGCGACCGCCCGTTCAACCGTGACCGTCGCGACGACCGCCCCGCGGGCGGCTTCCGCTCGGGTGGTACCGACCGCCCGACCGGCCGTCGTGACGACCACCGCGGCGCCAACACCGGCACCAACACCGGCACCTTCGGCCGCCGCGACGACAAGCCGCGCTGGAAGCGCAACGGCTGACCACCGCCCAGCCGCTGACAAGCGGCTGAGCAGGTCCGCCTGACAGACCGGCAGGGCCCGTACGCCACCGAACCGACTCGGTGACGTACGGGCCCTGTTGCTGTTCCCGGTGGCGTGAACCGGCGCGAAACGGACAGGGCGGGGGCGCGACAGGGCCCAAGACCGATACCGGATCGGCTGCCGGGACCGGGCGGGCTATGCTCGGGGGTGATGTTGCAGGGGCCGTTAGCTCAATTGGTCAGAGCAGCGGACTTTTAATCCGTTGGTTGTGGGTTCGAGTCCCACACGGCCTACCGGCAGCAGGGGAAGGGCAGCCTTCCGACCTGTGGCGGAGCGCCCCGACCGGTTTCGACCGGTCGGGGCGCTCCCGTGTTCAGGGCCCTGTGCGTGAGCGATCGCCACCGGTTCACCCGTAGCCGCGCCGTGCCGAGCTCAGGCGGCGGCCGAGATCGCGGCAGAATGCGGGAACGGTGAAACGTGGCAGCGTGGGGGCGATGCCGCTGCAAAGCACGGTTGAGCAGTTCGACTGACAACAGCAGCGCTCACAGAGGTGCGCGGCCACAGCCGAACACCTGCGGGAAGTTCAACCACACGCCGGCGTGCACGCGTACCGCTTCCAAGTCGGAGCCCCGCGCCCCTTCGTCGGCGAGACGCGAAAGAACGGATTCCCGGCGAGGAGCTCGGCGCCGGACAGGCGGCGCAGCGCACGCGGCCCTCGTCGGCGCGGCGGCCGGGTGCAGAGCGGCGTACTCCAGTGGTGCCGACGGGTCGATGGACAGGTCGGCTGCGCCGGGTCGGCGCCCGCCCGCACCAGGAGGTCGCCGACCGCCGCGATCATCGCCCCGCATGCCGAGCCCGGCCTGCGCGAGGGTTTCCCTGACGACGAGGGTGAACGCCTGGAGATGGGCGCGGGCGGCGATCTCCGGTACGACCCCGCCGAAGTACGCGGGCTCGTCCATGCTCGACGCCACGGCGTGCGCGAGCAGACGGCCGCCGGAGACGACCCCCGCTCCCGTCTCGTCTCACGACGACTCGGGCCCGCGTCGCCCGCTACTGCCAGCGCCGGACCGACTGACCTGCGCGGCCCGGGTCGGGGGGCCGGTGGAAAAGTGGTCGGAGCGGCCGCTCCGATGGCGTAGAGTGGTGTTTACCGACGCGGGGTGGAGCAGCTCGGTAGCTCGCTGGGCTCATAACCCAGAGGTCGCAGGTTCAAATCCTGTCCCCGCTACTGAAGATCCGGGCCCGGCACGCACAGCGTGCCGGGCCCGAGTCGTTTCCGGGAGCCGGAGCCCCGCCGAAGACGCTTGACTTTGACGCAGCGTAAAGATCTAGCGTTTCCGGCATGGAGTGGTCCATCCAGGAAATCGCCAGAAAGGCCGGCACCACGAGCCGCACCCTCCGGCACTACGGAGACCTCGGTCTCCTGGTCCCGAGCCGGCTCGGGAGCAACGGCTACCGCTACTACGACCAGGACGCCCTCGTCCGGCTGCAGCGCATCCTGCTGCTGCGGGAGCTCGGGCTCTCGTTGCCCGCGATCAAGGACGTGCTGGAGGGGCAGCGGGACACCGCCGTGGCGTTGCGGGCGCATCTGCGCCTGCTCGAACAGGAACAGGCGCGCATCGGGCGGCAGATCGCCTCGGTGCGGACCACTCTCCACAAGACGCAGGAGGGGATGGAGCTCATGGCCGACGAAGTATTCGACGGTTTCGACCACACCGCTCATGAGCGGGAGGTGACCGAGCGCTGGGGCCGCGAGGCGTACGAGAAGGGCGACCGGTGGTGGCGTTCGCTCGGGGAGGCCGAGAAGAAGGCCTTCCAGGACGAGCACGAAGCCATCGCGCGGGACTGGGGGCTGGCCAGGGAGGCCGGGGCCCGTGCCGACGGTGACGCAGCGCAGGAGATCGCCCGGCGGCACTGCGCGTGGCTGTCCACGACGGCCGAGCCGAGCCGGTCGTACGTCATCGGACTCGGCGAGATGTATGTCGCCGATCCGCGCTTCGGAAAGAACTACGATCGCTACGGGGACGGCACCGCCGCCTTCGTACGGGATGCATTGACGGTCTACGCGGAACGACGGCTCTCCGACTGACCACTCGGAGCGCTGGGTTCCGGGCCGCTTCCCCCTATTTGGCCGATGACGAGTCGCCGCACGGCGCGGCTCCGGGAAGCCTGGACGGGGCGCGGTACCGTCCGCAGCCGTGGCTGGACCGGGCAGGAGTGCACAGGTGGGGATGGCGGAGAAGGGGCGCGGACGCGTGAGGGGGAGCTTCGGCGTCCCGGGGCGCGGGCTGTCCGGCTCCACAGGGGGCGCCATGGGGCGTGGCAAGTCCGGCTCCGCCGGGAAGGGAAAGCCGGTGGTGGCCCGGAGTGCCGGCACCCGGCGGTTCGTCCGGCTGCTGCCGGTGCTGCTCATCGGCGGCGGGCTCCTCTTCGACTGGCTCGCCCCGCCCAACTTCACCGCCGTCCCCCTGTTCGTGGCCGCGCCGCTGATCGCCGCCCCCTTCTTCTCGCTCGCCAGCACGATCCGTACGGGCGTGGCCTCGCTCCTCTCCGTCATCGCGATGCGGCTCTCCGACGGCACGTCCACCCAGGTCGTCCCGGTCATCGAGATGATCACGGTCCTCACCGCCGCGGCCCTGGCCCTCGTCATCAACGGGGTCGTCCGCCGCAGCAACGAGCAGCTGGCCTCGGCCCGGGTCATCGCGGAGACCGCCATGCGGGCCGTGCTGCCCACCCCGGCGGAGCGGATCGGCGGGCTCCAGGTGGCCGCGCGGTACGAGGCGGCGCAGGCGGACGAGTTCGTCGGCGGGGACCTGTTCGCGGTGGCGGACACCCCGTACGGCGTACGCCTGGTCGTCGGCGACGTGCGCGGCAAGGGGCTGGACGCCGTGGAGGCGGTGGCTGTGATCATCGGGGCGTTCCGGGAGGCCGCCGAGCAGGAGCGGTCCCTGGAGGGCGTGGCCCAGCGGCTGGAGCGGGCGCTCGCGCGGGAGGGGACGCGGCGGTACGGGCTGGACGCCATGGAGGGGTTCATCACCGCCGTACTGGCCGAGATCCCGCCGGGTTCGGCCTCGCTGCGGCTGGTCAACCGCGGCCACCCCGAGCCGGTCCTGCTGCACGCGGACGGATCCCTGGAGGTCCTTGCGCCGTCCGTGCCCGCGCTGCCGCTGGGGATGGACCTCGGGGTGTGGCCCGACCGGTCCGACGAGTGGGAGCTCCCAGCCGGTTCGACGCTGCTCGCCTTCACGGACGGACTCTCCGAGGCGCGGGACGCGAAGGGGGCGTTCTACGACCCGGAGGCCCGGCTGCGCGGCCGGATCTTCCCCGGTCCCGAGGAGCTGCTCTCGGCGCTCACCGACGACGTACGGCTGCACACCGGCGGCCGGTCGACGGACGACATGGCGCTGCTCGCCGTCAGCCGGCCGGCGGAGGGGCAGCCGCCGCGGCGGACGACGGTGAAGATTGTCGGCCGGGGCGGTGACACGGTGCGTAATCGATAAGCACCGCTCCGCATAACAGTTGACACACCATCAGAAAAAGAGGTGTGGGTGAGCGGTCGTCAAGTCGGCCGATTCAGACCGCTTGTGTGCGGTAAGTCCCCGTCGAAGCCGTTAATGATCAACAAGAACAGCTTGGAATCGGGCCCGTCTGTCTATTAACGTTCGATAACGCAGCGCGGTCGTCCCAGCCGTCGTCAGAGACGGCGCCGTGCGCGAGCGCCGAATCCCGCAAGGGAACCGGGGAACCACCTACATGGGGTGAATCGGACGCCTGTGTCTCGTGAGAGACGGAGGGGCCCGTAGGAGACCTTCCTGCTCCGAACCCGTCAGCTAACCCGGTAGGCGAGAAGGAAGGAAAGGAGTGCGCCCACGTGGCGTCCAACAAGCCTGCCCCTGAGGCCCCGTCACCCTTCACTGCCGATGGCCTCGGTGGTCCGGAGCGGACGTGGGAGGAGTGGAATCCCACCGCGGAGTCCATCCGTCCCGTGCGCGGCAAGCACCGCGTGGCCAAGCAGCGGGGTCTCGCCCGTAGCTCCACCGTCCTCGGAGTCGGCGTCATAGCGGCCGTCGGTGCGGGTGGCATGGCCACCGCGCAGAGCAAGCCGCCGGTCTCCATCTCTCTTCCCGATTCCATCGCGGACAATCTCCCCGACGCCAAGTCCCTTCCCGGCGTCGGGTCCTTCATGTCCGACGAGGCCGAGGCCGCACCGGTCACCGCCGCTCCGCTCACCTCCGCGGGCATCACGACCGCCGAGGCCGATCAGGGCACCACCGACGCCGGCGAGGCCCTGCGCGCCCGCATCCTCCAGCAGGCCGAGCAGCAGCAGGCCAGCGCCGACGCCGAGGCCAAGGCCGCCGAGGAGAAGGCCGCCGCCGAGAAGGCCGCCGCCGACGCGAAGAAGCAGCAGGACGAGGCCGAGGCCGAGGTCAAGGCCCGGATCGCCGCCGAGAAGAAGGCGGCGGAGGAGGCGGCGGCGAAGAAGGCCGAGGAGGAGCGCCTCGCCAAGCTCCGCGCCAGCTACACCCTGCCCGTCTCCTCGTACACGCTCACCTCGACCTACGGTCAGTCCGGTGCGATGTGGTCCTCCGGCCAGCACACGGGCCTGGACTTCGCGGGGGCGGCCGGTTCGCCGCTCAAGGCCGTGCACGGCGGCACGATCACGGCGGCCGGCTGGTCCGGTTCGTACGGCTACCGCACGGTCCTCCAGCTGGAGGACGGTACGGAGATCTGGTACGCCCACCAGTCCTCGATCGACGTCTCGGTCGGCCAGCAGGTCAGCACCGGCGAAACCATCGGCCGCATGGGCGCCACCGGCAACGTGACCGGCGTCCACCTCCACCTGGAGGTCCGCACCGCCGGCGGCTCGGCGATGGACCCGACGGCGTGGCTGAACAGCAAGGGCCTCTCCGTCTGAGGATCCCGCACCCGCCTCCGCACTGACGAGGGCACGCGCCCCTCGGTCCCCGAAACCCCGGCAGCCCTGACGCTCACCCCCCGACGTCAGGGCTGCCGGTCTGTCCGGCGGTGGGTGCCGTACGGGCCGTGGGGGAGTTGGTACGGGGGCGGGGTGCCGTACCCGGTTGGGTAACCCTGCCCGTGGCCGTGTCCCTCGGCGTACCCGTACCCCTGGCTCTGCCCGTACCCGTACCCATAGGGCATCGGCGGGCGCGGGTGCGGTCGCGGGCCCCTGCCGGTCATGTCGGCCGCGCGGGTGAGAGCCGGGGCCGCGATGGCCCGGCGCTGCCAGAGGTGGTGCAGCAGCTCCCGCTCCCGCTCGGCGAAGTCCGGGCCCACCGCGTCGTGGCGGGCGCGGCGGCGCAGGCCGGCCAGGGTCGTCGCGAACGACTCGTACTCGGCGACCGCGCGGGCGGCCGCCCGGCCCCGGGACCGGTCCTGCTTCCCGTGCCAGTGGCGGGCCAGGTCGCGGGCCACGCCCCGGGTCCGCATCGAGGAGAGTGCCAGGGGTTCGGCCGGGGTCAGCCAGCCGGCCGTGGCGTACGCGGGGAGTTCGGCGGCGAGCGTCCGCAGCTCCCGCCGGCGCCACCAGACCGCCAGCCAGGTCACCAGCGCGAACACCGGGACCATCACCATTCCGTACACCGCGTAGAAGCCGTACGGGCCGAAGGCCGACGAGCCGTTCCACAGGGCGTGCAGGCCCATCGCGAACAGCAGGCCGAGCAGCGGCCACGCGATCCGGCGGACCCGGTGGTGGCGGGCGCTGATGACCGCGAAGCCGAAGCCGAGGCCGGTGAGCACGGTGAACAGCGGATGCGCGAACGGCGACATCACGATCCGTACGAAGAACGTCCCGGCGGTCACCGAGGCGATCCCGGAGCTGCCCAGCTGCTGGTCCTCGTCGAAGGCGTTGCCCAGGTAGAGGATGTTCTCGGTGAAGGCGAAGCCGGTCGCGGTGAAACCCGCTACCACGACGCCGTCGACCACGCCCCGGAACTCCCGCCTCCGGAAGACGAAGATCAGCAGGACCGAGACGGCCTTGGCGCTCTCCTCCACGACCGGGGCGATCACCGTCGCCCCCAGGGTGTCGGCGCTCGCCGGGTCGGCCGTCGCGGTGGCTATCCAGCGCACCGCGAACGAGTTGGCGATGATCGCGACGAGCGCGGCGGCGCACGCGCCCCAGGCGAAGGAGAAGAGCAGGTTCCGCCAGGGGCCCGGTTCGACGCGGTCCAGCCAGCGGAAGGCGGCCAGCAGGAGCGGCACCGGAAGCACCGCCAGGCCGAGGCCCACCAGGAATCCCTCCGGGCCCGTCTGCTGGCGGACGAGGGCCAGGATCACCAGCCAGCACAGCGAGAGCGCCACGATCACCGTCCCGGCGCGGAACACCTTGCTGCGCCACACCATGCCGACGCGGCGCGGCCGGTACTTCCACCGGCCGCGCTCCGGCACGGCGCCCAGCACCTCCTCGAACCGCTGCTCGTGGGGGACCGGGACCGCCGGCTGCCGCTGCTGGTACTGCACGGAACCGTCGGACACCCCTCGACCCTAACGAGGAGCACTGACACCCGGCGACGGTGCATCCGGCCAGGAAGTGGCCGTTCCAGGCGGTGCGTCAGGCGTGCGTCCGCAGCGCGTCGGGCGTGCGTCAGGTGTGCGTCCGCAGCGCGTCGGGCGTGCGTCAGGCAGCGCCTCGGATACGGGCGAACAGCAGGTCGTGCACGACGTGGCCCTTGTCCAGGCCCTGGCCCTCGAAGCGGGTCAGCGGCCGGAACGCCGGGCGCGGCGCGTATCCGCCGTCCGCCGCCGTGTTCTCGAAGCGGGGGTGCGCGGTCAGCACCTCCAGCATCTGCTCCGCGTACGGCTCCCAGTCCGTCGCGCAGTGGATGACCGCGCCGGGCTTCAGCACCGGGGCCACCAGGTCCAGGAACTCGGGCTGGATCAGCCGCCGCTTGTGGTGGCGGGCCTTGGGCCACGGATCGGGGAAGTAGACCCGCAGGCCGTCGAGGGAGGCGGGGGCCAGCATCTCGCGGAGCAGGATCACCGCGTCGCCGTTGGCCACCCGCACGTTGGTGGAGCCCGCCTTGTCCGCGAGGCCCAGCAGGTTGCCCTGGCCGGGGGTGTGGACGTCGACGGCGAGGATGCCGGTGCCCGGGTCGTCGGCCGCCATCTGCGCGGTGGCCTCGCCCATGCCGAAACCGATCTCCAGGACGACGGGCAGGCCGTCGAAGAGCTGGTCGAGGTCCAGGACGCTTCTGCCGTCGATGTCCAGGCCCCACTTCGGCCACAGCCGCTCCAGGGCGTCCTGCTGGCCGGTGGTGACCCGGCTGCGGCGCGGCTGGAAGCTGCGGATCCGGCGCTCGTGGTGTGAGCCGGCCGGGTCGGCGGCGGGGCCGCCGGGGAAGCGGGGCTCCTGGCGCAGCCGGCGCGCGCGCTCGAAGGAGGCGGCCCGCAGCGCGGCGGCTTCGTCGGCCGCCCCGGGTTCGGGGGCCGCGGCGGTGGTGGGGTTCAGAGGCTGCTCAGACACAATGACCCGATTCTACGGCGGGCGGCCTCCACCCCGTCTCCTGAGCCCGGCGCAGCGCCCGTCGCGCCACCTCCCGCCCGATCGGCAGGCACGCCGTCGCGGCGGGGGAGGGGGCGTTGAGCACATGCACGGTGTGCGGGGCCTCGCGGATGAGGAAGTCGTCGACCAGCGTGCCGTCCTTCAGCACCGCCTGGGCCCGGACCCCGGCGGGCGACGGGTGCAGGTCCCCCTCCCGCACCGCGGGCAGCAGCCGTCGCACGGCCTGGGTGAAGGCGGACTTCGAGAGCGAGCGGTGCACCTCGCCCGCCCCGTACCGCCAGTGCCTGCGGGCGATGTGCCAGGTGCCCGGCCAGCTCAGCGTGGACAGCAGTTCGGCGGGGCGCACCACCGGCCAGCCGTACCCCTCGCGGGCCAGGGCGGGGACCGCGTTCGGCCCGACGTGGACGGAGCCGTCGAAGCCGCGGGTCAGGTGGACGCCGAGGAAGGGGAAAGCCGGGTCCGGCACCGGGTAGACCAGGCCGCGCACCAGCTCGGGGCGGGCCAGCTCGTAGTATTCGCCGCGGAACGGCACGATCCGCACCCCCGGGTCATCGCCCGCGAGCCGGGCCACCCGGTCGCAGTGCAGCCCCGCGCAGTTGACCAGGGTGCGGGCGCGGACCACCAGCCCGTCCGCCGTGCGCACCGCCACGCCCCAGGCGCGCCGGTCTATCGCGATGACCTCCGCCCCGTAGCGCACGATGCCGCCGGCGGCGGTGACCTCGGTCGCGAAGCGGGTGGCGACGGCGGTGAAGTCGCAGACGCCGGTCGTGCCGACCCGGATCGCGGCGAGGCCCCGGACCTCGGGCTCGTACTCCGCGATCTGCGCCGGGCCCAGCTCCCGCACGGGCAGTCCGTGCTCGCGGCCGCGCTGGACCAGGCCGTGCAGCCGGGGCAGCTCGGAGCGCTCGGTGGCGACGATCAGCTTGCCGGTGGTGGCGTGGGCGATGGAGTGCTCGGCGCAGAAGTCGGCCAGCTCGGCGGAGCCGCGCAGCGCGTACCGCGCCTTGAGCGAACCGGGGCGGTAGTAGATCCCGCTGTGGACCACTCCGCTGTTGCGTCCGGTCTGGTGGCGGGCGGGGCCGCGCTCCTTCTCCAGGACCGTCACCCGGGTGCCGGGAGCGGAGCGCTGCAGGGCATACGCGGTCGACAGACCGACGATCCCGCCGCCGATCACCAGCACATCGCAGTCGTACGCCGCGTGCGTCATCATCACGCCACCTCCCACCCCGATAGTGCACTGACCCACTGACAACGGGCTCAAACCCGATCCGGGCAGGGCGTGGCGCACAACCGGGGCGCCCGCACCGGACGCCCCGGCTCAGACCGGGGTCACCAGCAGCGGGCGGGCGCGCTCCCGCAGCTCGGCGACGCGCGGCTCGTCCCCGTACGGCTCCAGCCGGTGGAGCAGATCGCGTACGTACTCCGTGGTGCGCGCCGAGGAGATCCGGCCGGCCACCTCGACCGCCCGGGTGCCCGCCGCGCAGGCCGCGTCCAGGTTGCCCGACTCCAGTTCGGCGACCGCGGAGACGACGAGCCGCAGTCCGTGGCTGCGCACGAACTCGTCGGTCGGCCGGGAGAGCGCCTGCTCGGTGAAGCGCCTCACCTGACGGGGCGCCTTGAGGTCCCGGTAACACTCGGCGGCGTCCGCGGCGAACCGGTCGTAGCTGTAGAAGCCGAGCCAGGGCGGGTCGGCGTCGCCCGCCCGGGACCGCTCCAGCCAGCTCTCGGCGCCCTTGAGCGCGGCCCCCGCGGCCGGTGCGTCGCCGGCCTTGGCGTGGGCGCGGGCCTCCACCAGCCGGAAGAAGCTCATGGTGCGGGCGGTCGCCAGCCCCCGGTTGCGCTCCACGGCGGCCTGGGCGAGGTCGACGCCCTCGTCGGCGAAGCCGCGGTAGGTGGCCTGGAGGGACATCGAGGCGAGGACATAGCCGCCGAGCGGTACGTCAGCGGCGGCGCGGGCCAGGCGCAGGGCCTGGATGTAATAGCGCTGGGCGGCCTCCTGCTGGCCGGTGTCGAACGCCATCCAGCCCGCGAGCCGGGTCAGCTCGGCCGACGCGCCGAACAGGGCCCGGCCCACCTCGTCGGTGTACGAGCCGAGGAGCAGGGGTGCCGCGTCCACGCGTAAGCACTCGGGGACCATGGAGGAACGCCAGTCGCCGCCGCCGTACTTGGAGTCCCAGCGCCGGGCGTCCTGGGCCGCCTCGCGCAGCTTCATGACGTCGCTGTGGCCCACCCGCAGCGGCGAGGCGTCCGCGACGGACTCCGGGCCGGGCTGGACGGGCACGGAGCCGCTCGGCGCGCCCCCGGGTGTGTGCGGGATGTGTGCGCCGCGGCCGTCCGGGGCGCCCTGCGGCCCCCGGGGACCGGGCGCGCCGCCGCCGTCCTGGCCGCCGCTCCGGGCGCCGAGGATCGCCGCCCGTGCCGCCGTCGGGTCGCGGGCGACCGACGGATCGGCGGGGGTTATCAGCCAGCGCGACGCGGGGGTCGCATAGGCGCTCACCGCGAACGAACCGGCCAGCGACTGCCAGATCCCGCCGCCGCCCCTGCGCCCGGCCAGATCCAGCCGGTACAGCTCGGTCGCCGACCTGACCGCCTCCCCCACGTCCCGGGGGAAGGCGAGGCCGACCTCCGGCGCGGGGTCCGCGTCGGCGAGACCGATCTCGTGCAGCGGTACCGGCCGGCCGAGCTTGGCCCCGATCGCCGCCGCGATCAGATGGGGTGCCGCACCTTGCGGCACCATCCCCTTGGCGACCCACCGGGCCACCGAGGTCTTGTCGTAGCGAAGTGTCAGACCGCGCTGTGCTCCGAGGTCGTTGACCCGCCGGGCGAGCCCGGCGTTACTGATTCCCGCGAGGGCGAGAACCGTGCCGAGCTTCTCGTTCGGCCCGCGTTGCTCCCTGGACATGCGCCACCCCTCGACACACAGACAGCCGCCGCGTCACCGAGGACGGCGCGCGGCATTCGTACCGATGCTCCCCAGGTTCGAACCCTCGTACTCCGCCTGCACACGCATGTGGCCGAGCCCCGAGGAATATGCCCCCCTGCTGAGAACACCAGTAAACACAGCGTAGTTCTCCCCATCCCTACCGTTAAGGGGCAGACGTCCGTATGGCGGGATTGTTGTCCGTGTGGGCGGCGGGGTCCGCGCTCCGGGGGTGCGCGCGCCGGGGCGGGGCGTGCCCCTGGCGTGTGGCCGTGCGCCCGGCCGTGCGCTCTGGCCCGGCCCGTACGGGAGGGGCTTGGCTGAGTACCGCGTGGGTCGGCTCACTGCACTGGACTCAGTGGGCTGGGGGATACCGCCGCTCCATTCCCCGCGGGCGGCGGACCGGTCCGGGAGGTGAGGCCCACCTCCCGGACTGTGCGTGGAAGGGTCCGCCGCGGGGGCGCGGACGGGTGCGCGCGAGCGGCGGAGCCTGACGAGAATGGCTGAATATCGACTGTCCGGTGACGGTCTGGCCAACGGTCCGGCTATGGCCGGATTTCGACCGCTCTCCCGGGGTGGCGACGTCCGTGTCTGATGCGCCTCCGTGCGGGGTCGGGGGTCTGTGGTGATTCCGCGGTGCCCCCTTAACTCCCGGAATCGGCACTTCCGTTGCCGGTGATGCGGTGAAGACGGCGGCGATGCGGGCTCCCGTCCTTTGCCAGGGGCGCATGCTCATCCGGCGTGCGCTGCCCGTACCCCCTCTCCTGCGGTCCTGTCGTGGCAGCATGTCCCGCAGCGGCGATGCGACTCGGTACGGTGCGCCGCTTGTCCACAGCCTGTGGAGGCGGCGATGCGTTGGTTGGTGGGATGGAGCAGTATCGCCGCGAGCTTCGGCACGGTCGGGGCGGTCGGCAACGGCGGTGAGGGGCGCACGGTCCACCCGGTGGGCTCCCAACTCCTGTGGGGCGACCCGGATCCGCTCTGGGCGGTCGGCGACTGGCGCCCCGACGAGATCCGCGTCATCGGGGTCGCCACGCCCGAAGGCGCCCCCACCGCCCGCCTCGCCGTACTCGGCTGCTGCGGCGCCACCGACGAGCAGCTGCGCGTCGGACTGCTCGCCGCACGCGGCGGGGCGATGCGCCACCTCACCGCCTGGCCGGGCAGCTACACCGCCGTCGTCCAGATCGGCCGCCGCATCACCGTCGCGGGCGACCTCGCCGGCGCCCGGCCCGTCTTCCACACCCCGTGGGCCAACGGAACTGCCTACGCCACCGCCGCGCTGCCCCTGGCCGACCTCATCGAGGCCCAGCTCGACATCGGCCACCTCGCCGCCCTGCTCGCCTGCCCGGAGAGCCCGGAGGCGCTCGGCGACGGCACCCCGTACGCCGGGGTGAAGCGGGTCCCGCCGGGCCATGCGCTCATCCTGCGGGAGGGCTCGCGGGAGATCACCGGGTACGAGGCCGTCGCCTCCCTCGCCGTCGCCGCGCCCCAGGCCGACCCGGTGCACGCGGTGGAGGGCGTACGCGACGCGCTCGTCGAAGCCGTACGCGCCCGGCTCACCGCGCCCCGGCACGCCCCGGAGACCCTGCCGCCTGACCCGGGGCCCGTCCCCGGCATGGGACCCGCCGACCGGCGCGCGGCCCGGGGCGCCCCCGTGGCCGGAATCGGCGCCGACCTCTCCGGAGGCAGCGCCTCCGCCACCCTCGCCCTGCTCGCCGCCGGGCTGCCCGGACTGCCCGGCACCCTCCTCGGCCACGGCACCGGGGCGGGGGAGCGGCTGCTCGCCGTCACCTTCAACGACCTCACCACCCGCGGCCACGAGGACGAGCTGGAGCGCGCCCGCGCCATCGCCGCCAACCCGCGCCTGCACCACGTGGTCGTCGCGGCGGGTGAAGAGGCCCTCCCCTACGCCTCGTTGGAGACCGGCGCACTCACCGACGAGCCGGGCCCCTCCCTCGTCGTCGCCGAACGCCACCGCCGCCGCCTCGCCGCGGGCAGTGCCGACCACCTGGTGGGCCACGGCGCCCGGCAGGTCCTGGACGCCCACCCGGCCCGCCTCGCCGACCTCCTGATGGACCGGCGCAGACGCCACCTCCTGCGCCCCGTCGCCGCCCTCACCAAGGCCGAAGGCCCTTCGGCGCACTCCCTGTTCGTCCCGCTGACGCTCTACCGCGCCGCCCGCCGCCTGGCCCGTACGTCGTACCGCACCGGCCTGGAGACCGCCGCCGGGCTCCTCCCCGACGCCAACCGGTACGCCCCCGACCTCGCCACCCCCGCCGACGCCTCACTGGCCGCCCTCGCCTGGTCGCGCCCGGGCCCGGCGGCCCGCTGGCTGACGGGCGAGGCACTGGCGGAAGTATCGGTTCGCCTCCAGGAGGCGGCGATCCGGCCCACCTCCGTCCAGCGACCCGGCGAGGCCCGGGCCCGCGCCGCACTCGCCCGCAGCGCCGCCGACCACCGGATCCTGGAGCAGGCGGCCGAGATCCGCAGCCAGCGCCTGCACGCCCCGTTCCTCGACAACCAGGTCGTACGGGCCGCCCGCGCGCTGCCCGAGTCGCTCCGCGTCCAGCCGGGCGCCCGGGCCGCGATCCTGCGCCGGGTGCTGGGCGGGGCGGGCATCCACGACCTGCCGCCAGGCTGGGGCGCCCCGTCCCAGGCCACCTCCACCGCCGTCACCCGGACCGGCCTGCGCACCGCGCTGCCCGACCTGATGGCCCTGTTCGACGCGCCGCTCCTGGCCGACGCGGGCCTGGTCGAGGCCCGCGTCGTACGCAAGGCCCTGCGCGCCGCCTCCGAGGGCGAGCCGCTCCCGCTGGACGGCCTGGCGGAGCTGGCCTCCACCGAGCTGTGGCTGCGCCGGCTGGTGACCCGTCGGGGCACCTGCTGGACGGGGACGGCGGCGCCGCGCCAGCGCGCGGTGGCGGGCGGCGTGGCCCCGTCCCGGCGCACGCTGCAGCCGTGACGGGGAACCGGGCCGGCGGCCCCGCCCTGAAGAGGCTCAGGCGCAGCTGATCCGGGACTCCGCCCAGTCGGCCAGGGCCACCCCGCCGAGCGGCCCCTCGGGCTCCACCACGAGCCGGATCGACGACTGGCCGGCGATCTGGACGCTGACCGGGACGGCGGGCGCCCCGCCCGCCATCACGGGGGAGCGCCACAGCCGCGCCCCGTCCCCGTCGTAGACGGAGAAGCGGACCGCGCCGAGCCCCATCGTCAGGTCGTCCACGCCGACCATCGCCTCGTAGCGGGTGCACGGGCGGTTCAGCTGGATGGTGACGGAGGACCGGGCGTGCACGGTCACCCCGTGCGCGTACCGCGTCTCGGCGATGGCCACGTTCGTACGCTGCCAGACCCAGCTGCTCCGCCCCGTGACGACCTCCGGCTCGGTGTGGTCGCCGAGCAGGGAGTACGCGAGCTCGCTGACCTGGTAGACGGCCGGGGCGGGCGGCGGCGGGGGCGGCTTCGGGCTGGGAGTGGGCCGCGGGGACGGCGGAGGGCTGGGCGCGGGCGGTGCGGGGTCCGGCGGCTCGGGGGAGGGCGTGGGCTCGGCGCTCGGCGGCGGGGTAGGGGTCGGCTCGGGATCCGGCGCGGGGGGCTCCGGTTCCGGTTCCGGCTCCGGCTCGGGGGCCGGCTCGGGCGACGCGGGCGGTACGGGGTCGGGGGCGGGCGGGACCGGAGGTTCCGGTGCGGGCGGCTCCGGCGCCGGGACCGCGGGCGCCACCGCGGGGGGCTTCGCGACCGGCTTGGGCGCCGGCTTCGGCTGGTCGTCGCCGACGAGCGCCCACACCAGACCGGCGGCGGCCGCCACGGCGACGGCGGCCGCGATCCCGGCCTTGGCGGGCGCGCCGAGCCCTTCGGAGGCCGCGGCACCCCCGGCAGAGCCCGAGGAGGCCCCCCCGGTGGCGCCCCCGGCAGCGGCACCGGTGGTGCCCGACCCGGTGGCCGCGGCGGCGGCTCCCGCACCGGCGGCGCCGACGGCACCGCCCGCCACGACGCCCGCGGCCTTGAGTGAGTACCCGGCGGCGAACCAGCCGATGACCGCGATGGGCAGCAGCGCCGGGATCCCGGCGTTCACGTGCTCCAGCTCGCCCGCCGCCACCCGGCACTTCGCGCACTCGTCGAGGTGCTTGCGCAGCCCGCGCTCGGCCCGCATCCGCAGCCCGCCCCGGGCGTAGGCGCCGAGCCGGTCGGCGTACTGAGCGCAGTCGCCCCCGGTGGTGAGCGCCTGGCTCACATGGGCCTGGAGATAGGCCTGCTTGAGACCTTCGCGGGCCCGACTCGCCAGTACGGCGGTGGCGTTGGCGGTCAGGCCGAACAGCGGGGCGATCTCGCTGGGCGACTCCTCCTCCACCGTGGTGTGCCAGAGCACCGCCTGCCAGCGCTCCGGCAGGCTCCGGAACGCCTCCATGGCCATCGACCGCTCGGCCTCGTGCATCGCCAGCACATCGGCGCCGAGGTCGAGGGTGCCGCCGTCGGAGAGCTCCGAGGTACGCGAGGCCTGTGCGGCGAACACAGCGAAGTCGTCGACCAGGTGCTCCCGTCTGGCGCTCTTCGTCCAGGCGGCGGCGACATGGCGGACGGCGGTCATCAGGTAGGCCCGGACGGACTCCTGCGGGCCCTTGCCGCCCCGTACGGCCTGGAGGGTGCGCGCGAACACCTCGGCGGTCAGGTCGTCGGCGGTGTGCCCGTCCCGGCAGCAGCTGCGGGCGTACCGGCGGACCGCGCCCGAGTGGCGCCGGAACAGCTCCTCGTAGGCGAGGTCGTCCCCCTCGCGCATGCCCTCGATCAACTGGGCGTCGGACAGCCCGGTGTCGGGGGACCCGCCGCGGCCCTCGCGCTGCGAGGGCACCACGTACGCGCCGGCTCCACCGGAGGCGTCGTCCCCGGCACCGGCCTCGGTGACGGCCGGCCACGGGCCGGGCAGGACGGTGCCGCCATCGGCCTCACCGTCCGAACTCCCCGAACCGTCCGACGGTCCACGCCCCGCCTGGACCGGCACCTGCCCGGAGGACGTCCCGTCGGCCTTCGTGCCCCCGCCCGCCGCAGCGATCTCGTCGAGCGGCTCTTCCTGCTGCTCGTTACCGCTCATCGCGGAAGCCCCCGTATACACCCTCGGACCCGAATACCGGCCAAGACTGCCACATGGCTCAATCGCGATGGCCCGTCAGTCCTGCCAACCACTCATCCGGGGCGTTTTCTCGAATGCGAGTGCTGGAGGCACTCCTTTTCGGGGAATGAATCCTGGCTGTTTCGGTCACCGGAACCCGTTCGCCTGTCCGCCGACGCGAGAGGCTCCCCGACCGCCCGCCCCGACCACCCCACCGCACGGGACGTGAACGGCGGTCGGAGCGCTGCGTGAACGGCGGCCGGGGGCGCTCAGGGCGGCCGGGCGGACTTCGGACGCCGACGTCAGACAGCAGGCCGGGACCGCAGCCCCTCCAGCAGGATGTCCAGCAGCCGGGCCGAAGCCGCCGCCTGGTGGGCGGCGTCCGGCAGGGACGGGGCGGCCGTGGCGATGACCAGCAGCACATCGGCCACCGTCACATCCCCCCGCAGCTCGCCCGACTCCCTCGCCCGGTCCACCAGCCGGCCCACGACCTCCAGCAGCTCGCCCGCGCCCGAGTCCTCACCGAGGCCGTCGAGCTCGTCCCCGCCCCCGGTGCGCCCGCCGACGACGCGGAAGCCGGCCTGGGACACGCCCTGCCGCTGCTGCGGAACGCGGGTCTCGTCCCCCGCGCCACCCTTCACCGGCGCCTCCGGCTCCTCCGTCTCGGCCCGGACCCGCAGCACCTGCGGGGGCAGCAGCCTGCCCGCGCCCGACGCCACCGAGGTCCGCAGGAAGCGGGAAAGCGCCGACCAGGGCTCCTCTTCCTGCCCCAGAGCCGTACGCGCCTGCTCGGTCAGCCGGGAGGTCTCCTCCTCTGCTATCCGCCGCACCAGCACGTCCTTGCTGGGGAACCGCCGGTAGACCGTGCCCACTCCGACCCGGGCGCGGCGTGCCACGTCCTCCATCGGAGCGCCGTACCCCAGCTCACCGAACACCTCGCGCGCGGCCCGCAGCACATGCTCCAGATTGCGCTGCGCGTCGACGCGCAGCGGAGCCGAACGCGTGGAGCCCGCAGGTGAGGTGGGTGCCGGCCCGCTCGCGGCGGGACCGACCGGAGCCGCTCCTGTCGTGGGCGCTCCGATCGCCGCGGCGCTCATCGCCGCCGCGGAGCGCACCGCGTCGGCCGAGCTCATGACACCGAGCGCTCCCACGGAGCCCAGACGCCCGTGATCCTTGGGCGTGTGTGTGCGCGCGGACTGCCCATGCGAATCCTGAATCTGCATAAATTCCCCCGGTTATGACGTCTCCCCCCGGAGACTTCCCCGCCGTGTCAGCCGGTGAGCGAGCACGACGAAATCCGCACCCGACTCCCGACGGGTTACGAACATAGTTGAGCCCGCGTCAATTCAGAAGGGGGTAGTTCCGCATGGTGCGCCCCCCGGTCGGAGCAGGAGCGCGCCGCTCCCCCGTCAGCCCCCGCCCATTCGCCCTCCGCACACCGCCTGACCTGCACCGCTTCCCTATCGCCCCGCCGACAGGCCGGAACCGCCCCGCAGGGCCCTCCGGTCACACAATTTGCCGGGCCTGTGGACAAACCACCGACTCCGTTGCGTCATGGGGTGGTGATGGCTCCAGATTCCCGGGGGACGGCCCCCGGCACCCGGCCCGGTGTGCGCATTCTCGTCGTCGGCGGCGGCTACGTCGGGATGTACACAGCGCTGCGTCTCCAACGGAAGTTGAAGCAGAGACTCAAGAGCGGGGACGCCGAGATCGTGGTCGTCACGCCCGAGCCGTACATGACGTACCAGCCGTTCCTCCCCGAAGCGGCCGCCGGCTCGATCTCGCCGCGCCACGTGGTCGTGCCGCTGCGCCGCGTCCTGAACCACTGCACGATCGTCATCGGCGAGGCCGGACGGATCGACCACGCCAAACGCACGGCCACCGTCACCACCCTGGCCACGGCGGAGGACGGCACCGGCGCCCTGGAGATCGGGTACGACGAGATCGTCATCGCCCCCGGATCCGTCTCGCGCACCCTCCCCGTGCCCGGCCTCGCCGACTTCGGCATCGGGTTCAAGACGGTCGAGGAAGCCATCGGGCTGCGTAATCACGTCATCGAGCAGATGGACATCGCGTCCGCCACCCGCGACCCCGCGATCCGCGACGCCGCCCTCACCTTCGTCTTCGTCGGCGGCGGCTACGCGGGCGTGGAAGCACTCGCCGAGCTGGAGGACATGGCCCGCTACACCTCGCGGTACTACCACAACATCAAGGCCACGGACCTGAGATGGATCCTGGTCGAGGCCTCCGACCGCATCCTCCCCGAGGTCGGTGAGGCCATGGGCCGGTACGCCGTCGGGGAGCTGCGCGGCCGCAGCGTCGACGTACGCCTCGAAACCCGCCTCGACACCTGCGAGGACCGCGTCGCCGTCCTGAGCGACGGCTCCCGCTTCCCCACCCGCACGCTCGTGTGGACCGCGGGCGTCAAACCGGCGCCGTTCCTCGCCGGCACCGACCTGCCCCTCACCGAACGCGGCCGGCTCCGCTGTACCGCCACCCTCGGCGTCGAGGGAACGCCGCACGCCTGGGCCGCGGGCGACGCCGCCGCCGTCCCCGACCTCACCGCCGCCGAGCCGGGCAAGGAGACCGCGCCCAACGCCCAGCACGCCGTCCGCCAGGCGAAGGTGCTCGCCGACAACGTCCTCGCGGCGCTCGACGGCCGCCCGACGAAGGAGTACCGGCACAGATACGCGGGATCCGTCGCCTCCCTGGGCCTGCACAAAGGCGTCGCCCACGTCTACGGTCGCAAGCTCAAGGGTTACCCCGCCTGGCTGATGCACCGTGCGTACCACCTCAGCCGGGTGCCGACGTTCAACCGGAAGGCGCGCGTCCTTGCCGAATGGACCCTGGCCGGACTCTTCAAACGGGAGATCGTCTCCCTCGGCTCGCTCGAACACCCCCGGGCCGAATTCGAACTCGCGGCCGGTGGCGGCTCGGTGGCTCCGCATCGCCCCGGAACCCTGCCACGCCCCGACACCGACGGAAGCCCGGAGGACCCGCCGGGCGGACCGCCGCCCCGGCCCTCCCACTGACCACGGCCTCTGCACCGCCGTCACCGGCCACGCCGACTCCATCACCGGCGTGCGCCGCTCGGATGCCGCCAGGACGCCGTCCAAACAGCGTCCGGACGGCGACTGTCAGTACGGTCGGTCACACTGGACGTGTGACCATAGGTGGGCCCACACCTGCACAGAGTGACCCGGCCGGCAGTGACCGACAGTGACCAGCAGCGACGCACCGAACCGACACACGAGGCCAGAGATTCCGTGAACTTCACGCGTTGGAGCGCCCGCCTTCCCGGAACGCAGCGTCGAGCCGCCGCGCGGGACGACCGCAGTCCCGTCCCGGCGGCCCGGGCGGAGTACGCCCAGGCGCAGGCCGCGGCCACCCTGCCGGACGGCGCGCTTCCGGTACCACCCGACCCCGCCCCTGCCCCGGCTGCCCCCGGGCCCGGCCCGGCTGCCCCCGGGCCCGCCCTGGACGACCTCTCCGCCCGCGAGATCCTCGGCCGCCTCCCCGCCGCCGTCGCCCTGCTGCGCGGCCCGGACCACCGCGTCGCGTACGTCAACGAGGCGTACGAAACCGCGTTCGGCCCCCGCCCCTCCGGCGTGCCCGCCGCCGAGGCCCTGCCCGAGCTCGCCGAGCTGAGCGTGCTGCCGCTGCTGGACCAGGTCCTGCGCAGCGGCACCGCCCGGACGGTCAAGTCCCGCAGAACGGCCGGAGGCGGTTCGTACACCGTGACCTGCACTCCGGTCGCCCCATGGGCCAGCACGGAGGACAAGGGCGAGGAGCAGGAGAGGGAGAAGGAGAACAGGGGCGAGGGTGGCGTCCTCGTCTACGCGGCCGACGTCACCGACCACGCCGAAGCCGCCGAGCGCCTGCGCACCAGCGAGCGCCGCCACCGTGAAACGGCCGTCACCCTCCAGCGCTCCCTGCTCCCGCAGGAGCTGGAGCAGCCCGACGACCTCCGTATCGCCGCCACCTACCAGCCCGGCGGCACCGACGCGGCCGTCGGCGGCGACTGGTACGACGTGATCACCCTCGGCGCCGGCCGCACCGCCCTGGTGATCGGTGACGTCATGGGCCGCGGGGTCCGCGCCGCCGCTGTCATGGGCCAGCTCCGCACCGCGGTCCGCGCCTACGCCCGGCTCGACCTCCCGCCGCACGAGGTGATCCAGCTGCTGGACGGCCTCGCCTCAGAGATCGACGCCAGCCAGATCGCCACCTGCGTCTACGCCGTCCACGACCCGAACGAGGGACAGCTTGTCTACGCCTCCGCGGGCCACCTCCCGATCCTCGTCTGCGACGAGGGCGGCACGGTCCACCGCGCCGCCGACCCCACGGGGCCACCGCTCGGCACCGGCGGCTGGGTCCACACCTCGGGCACGATCGCGCTGCCTCCCGGCTCCACCGCGGTCCTCTACACCGACGGCCTGGTCGAGCGCCGCAGCGAGGACATCGACGAGGGCGTCGCCTCCCTCGCCCGCGCGCTCTCCGGCGCCAAGGGATCACCGCAGGTGGTCTGCGACCGGCTGATCCGCTCGCTGGGGGTGACCGCCGAGCATGACGACGACGTGGCGGTCCTGGTGGTCCAGCACCCCGCCCGTACGGGGACGAACGCGGAGCTGTTCCACAACGCCGCGCTCGACCTCCTCGGCGGCATCGAGGCCACCCCGCGCGCCCGAGCCTTCGCCACCGGGGTCCTGACCTCCTGGCGCTTCCCGGTCGAGCTCCGCGACCTCGGCGTCCTCGCCGCCAGCGAGCTGGTCGCCAACTCGCTCCAGCACGGCACCCCGCCGATGCGCCTGGGCCTGCGCCGCACGGACCGGCGGCTGATCATCGAAGTGACCGACGGCGACGACCACCTGCCGCGTCGCCGCCAGGCCGAACCGGCGGACGAGGCGGGACGCGGCATCGAGATCATCGCGTCGATCGCCACCTCGTGGGGCAGTCGCCGCACTCCGGGCGGCGGCAAGGCGGTCTGGTGCGAGTTCGCCCTGCCCCGCTGACGCGGAACAGGGCTCTGTGACCGGGTGACCCGGACCTGGGGCCGGGCTCAGCGACCGGCAGCGGCGGACGCGGCGGCAGCCGCGGGTGCGGAGACCGACGCAGCCCGGTCGGCCGCCTCCGCACCGCTCTCCCCACCCTCGGGCAGCGACACGGCCACCACCCGCGAGGGGGTGAGGGCCAGCGACGGCTGATCCTGTACGGCGGTGAGCCGGCGCCCCAGCCGCAGCGCGAGCACCGTGATGCCCAGCGAGAAGAGCACGAACGTCACGATGTACGGCCCGTGGAGCGAGGCCCCCATCGGCCCGCCGACAGCGGGTCCGACGGCGAGCGCGAGCTGCTTGCACAGGGCGAACGCCGAGTTGTACTGCCCGACCATCGACTCCGGCGCCAGATCCGCTACCAGCGGGGCGACGGTCGGCGACAGCATCGCCTCGCCCAGCCCGAACAGCGCATACGTCGAGATGAACGCGGCCGTCGCCATGGCCTGGCTGCCGTGCCCGAGCCCCGCGTACCCGGCGACGATCCAGGCGAAGGCCCAGATGAGCCCGACGGCCGCGATGACCCGGCTGCGCCGCCGCCGCTCGACGAGCCGCAGCACGACGAACTGGGCGATGACGATGACCGCGGTGTTGGCGGCCAGCGCGAAGCCCAGCGTCGAGGGCTGGATGCCGGCGGCCTCGGTGCCGTACGCGGCGAGCCCGGACTCGAACTGTCCGTAGCAGGCGAAGAAGAGCACGAACCCGAGCACGCACAGCTGGACCATGGCCCGGTTCGAGAGCAGCGCCCGCATCCCGCCCTTGGCTGAGCCGTCGGTCGGTCGAGCTCCGCCGATGGAAGCCGTACGGGGTATCCGCACGGTCACCGTGACGACACCGAGGACCACGAACATCACGGCTTCGATCAGGAACAGCATGGTGAAGCTCGCGGGCCGGCTCACGTCCACGAGCTGACCACCCACCAGCCCACCGAGCCCGAGGCCCAGGTTCTGGAGGAAGAACTGCATGGCGAAGGCGCGCGTACGGGTGGCGGTGCTGGAGCACCAGACGAGCATGGTGGCCAGCGCGGGCTGCATGACGGCGGTACCCGCACCGAGGATCGCGGCCGACAGCACGGCGGCCGGCACGCTGCTCGCGTACCCCAGGGCCGCGGCGCCCGCGGCGGCGAGTCCGGCGGCCACCACCAGCACGGGCAGCGGGCCCCGCCGGTCGATGGCCCGCCCGGTGAACGGCAGAATGGCCAGCGCTGCCATCGCGAAGGCCGCCAGCACGACTCCCGCCGTACCGGCGCCCAGATCCCGCACCTGCGCCACGTAGACGTACAGATACGGAACGGTGAATCCGAGCCCGAACGCGCTCAGCGCGCTGCCCAGCTGGATCTGCCGCAGCGCTGCGCCCATCTCCCTGGTCACACTCACCTACCTCAAGGTCTAGAAGGTTTCAGAAGGTCCTTGAGCTCCCGAGGTGGATCTCGGATGAACTCAGACTCGAAGACTTTAACACTAAAGTTAGAAGGTGAAAACTACAGCCTGAAGGACTTCAAGGGTGGTGAGGGCGTGCCATACTGCCCGCCATGTCTGAGAGCACCGAGGAGCCCGGCCCTCACGAGCCGAGCCTCGACGAACAGATCGCCGCCTACCAGCGCGAGTTCCGCGACCTCGACCCCCAGGTCGAACAGGTCGTCTCCGCGCTGGGCCGCCTGAACCGCCGGATGAACGTCGCGTACGGGAGACAGGTCGCCGCCCTCGGCATCAGCAACGCCGAGTGGGAGGTCCTGAAGACCCTCGTCCTGTCGGGCGCCCCCTACCGCCTGGGCCCCGGTGAACTGGCGAAGCGCCTCGGCCTCACCCCGGCCGCCATGACCCACCGCGTCGACCGGATGGCCGGCGAGGGCCTGGTCACCCGGGACCGCGACGAGAACAACCGGGTCCGCGTCATCGTCGAGCTGACCGACGAGGGCCGTACGAAGTGGCTGGAGGCGATGCGCATGGCCACCGATTTCGAGGAGGACATCCTCCAGGACCTCTCCGGTGACGAACGCGGGGTCCTCGGCGAAATGCTGGTCCGCCTCCTGCGCCGTGTGGAGCACGCCCAGCCGGACGCCGGCGGCCGCCTCACCGGCCTGGACTGACGGCGGTGGGGCGGGGTTGACACGCCCCAGCCCGATCCGTAGAGTTCTTCGAGTTGTCACGGGGCCGGAACGGTTCTGCGGCAACCATCCCGCCGCATACGCGGCAACCAAACTTCAGCACGATCTCCCAGCCGGGAGAATTTCGGCATGCCGGAATTAATTTCGAAGGCTCGATTATGAGCCGCCGAGAAAATCCGCTAGAGTTTGAACGTCGGAACGGCCCAACAGCCGGGAAGACAAGCCCCGCTGACTGGGAATCAGGCCCGAAAGGATCTGATAGAGTCGGACTCGCCGGAAAGGGAAA
>NZ_JBEXSI010000057.1:10352-41850 GCF_040613515.1 Streptomyces sp. NPDC006261 | reverse complement strand
ACATGATGCGTATGTGGCAGGCGTACTGTCCGTCAGGTGACAGCCCCGTTTGGGGAGTGGCGTCGGTGTCGGGTGGACTTCGCCCTGGGGTGAGCCCGGCGGAAGCGCCGCCGGCCGGGGACGCCCGGCGTGCCGGCCGACCCGCTGCCAGGAACCGAGGGTCCCGGTGTGCTGGCTCTGGACGCTGCCGGTCCCGGGGTGGCGGCTCTGACCGGCCGGGGAGGGGTGGCTGCCGCCCAGCGGGGCCCGGGAGGCGAAGAGCCCGGCGCTGAAAGCCGGGAAGCGGAGGTTCTCCTCACCGCTCCGGTCACCCGGCAACGCCCGGAACGAGCGCCGGTACTCGGAGTACAGCGCGTCGTAGATCGGGGTGGCGGACGTGCCCACCGATGGCTCCTGCGAGGGACGCATGGCAGGAATCTGGCTCTGGTGCTGGCGGGAGGGGTCGTATGAGTGCACGTAGGTGCCAACGACCTCACCGCCCGTCGGATGCGGTCCCGCCGGAGAAATCGCTGTTCGGCGGGGGCTTCCGAGCGGGGCGGACACGATCAGGTCCCGGCCAGCGGCATGGACGCGGCGACCAGGACCCCGTTGACCGCGGCCTTCTCCAGGGCGTCCCGGAGCAGGTCCTCGCGCGGCTGCTGGCCGATGGTGCCGGCCGGCGCGGCGAAGACGAGGACCGTCTGCGACTTGTTGACCGCGGCCCGCCAGCCGTCGGTGACCTGAAGCGGCTGGTGGGCCTGCCACCAGGCGACCGGGTTGCCGCCGCCGGAGCCCGGCTGCAGCACGGCGTGCAGCTGGCCCACGGCGAGGAGCACCGACCAGCCGGGCAGCACCTCCGGCAGCCGGTTCAGGTCGGGGGCGGGGTGGAAGCCCTGCTCCAGCAGCAACGGGAGGAACTCGTCGCCCCCGCTGCCGTCGGTGCCGGGCCGGGCGACCGGTCCGGTCGGTTCGACGACCAGGGCCGGGCGGACATCGTCCTCGATGAGAACGAGACCGCTGGTGATGCCGAGGACGGCCTGTTCGGGCATGCGCCCCTCCGTGTTCTTCTGCTCGCTGCCGGTGATACTGCGCACCGCGCCCTGGAGCTGGTCCTCCGCGACCTTGACGACCTGCGAGGGGATGCACGTCGCGTGGGCGAACGCGAGCACGGCGGTCTCGTCCCCGATGAACAGCACCGTGCTGGTGCGTTCCTGGTCGGAGTCGCCGGGGGTGCGGCAGGAGGTGCAGTCGTAACTGCCGGGGGTGTCGTCGCCGACGAGCAGCCGGTCGGCTTCGTCGTCGCCGATCTCGGCGCGTACGTCCTGGCTGACGTCGAGCATGCGCGGCACGGGTGGCTCCTCGAACTCGGTGCGTGGGCCGGGGGGTTCCCGGCTCATGAAGAGACAACGCGGGATCCGCGGCCGGGGTCACGCGCCGACGGGGACGGAAGTGGGGACCGGGTCGACAGATCGCTAGATCGAGGAGTCGACCGCCAAGCCCCGAAAGCCGGGGTGCCAGGGCGGGGAAATTCTCCGGATATTTTTTCCGGACGCAGGCAACCTGCCCGCCTTTCCTCACGTCAAGCACGGAGGGAAGCGTCGCCGAAACGGGTGGCGGGCAGGCGGCCGGAAGGTGAACCGGTCGCCCCCGGCGTATGTGCCGGATTCCGGCCGCCGACGGTGAAGCGGATCCACGGCTTCCGTGAACTTGCTGGTCAGCCATGGTTCCGGCGGCGCCGCGGGGGCACCGGACGCCACGACGCATTCCACAGCGGAATCCAGCCGGATTCCGGACGTATTCCGGGGGGTGAACCGCCGGGACGTACAGTCGCGAGAGACGGCCAGACCAGGGGGAAACGGCGGCGCCATGCATATTTCATTTCTTCTGCACAATGCGTACGGCATCGGCGGGACGATCCGCACCACCTTGACACTCGCCCGCACCCTCGCCGAACAGCACGACGTCGAGATCGTGTCCGTCTTCCGGCACCGCGAGGCACCCGCGTTCGGCGCGCCCGACGGCGTGACCCTGCGCCACCTCGTCGATACGCGCAAGAAGAGCGCGACGTACGACGGTGACGACGCCGAACACGCCCGGCCCGCAACGGTGTTCCCGCGCGGTGACAGCCGGCACAAGCAGTACAGCAAGCTCACCGACGCCCGGATCGCCGCCCACCTGCAAGGGCTCGAAGCCGATGTCGTCGTCGGCACCCGGCCCGGCCTCAACGTCCACATCAGCAGGCAGACCCGCCGGGGCCCGGTGCGCGTCGGGCAGGAGCACCTCACGCTCGACAACCACGGCTACCGTCTGCGGCGCGAGATCGCCCACCGCTACACGCTGCTCGACGCCCTCACCACCGTCACGCGCGCCGACGCCGAGGACTACCGCAACCGGATGAAGCTGCCCGGCGTACGGATCGAGGCCATCCCCAACGCCGTGCCCGAGCCCGCCTGCCCGCCCGCGGGCGGCGACCTGAAGTGGGTCGTCGCGGCCGGCCGGCTGCACCGGGTCAAACGGTACGACCTGCTGGTACGCGCCTTCGCCCAGGTCGCCGCGGTCCGCCCGGACTGGCGGCTGCGGATCTACGGCGGCGCGGACGCCTCCGGCGACGAACAGACCACGCTGCGCGCACTCATCGACCAACTGGACCTGCACAACCACGTGTTCCTGATGGGCTCCGCCACGCCCCTGGAGGCCGAGTGGCCCAAGGGGTCGATCGCCGCCGTCACTTCGGACCGCGAGTCCTTCGGCATGACCATCGTGGAGGCGATGCGCGGCGGACTGCCGGTCGTGGCCACCGACTGCCCCCACGGACCGGCCGAGATCATCGAGGACGGCACCGACGGCCGGCTCGTGCCGGTGGGCGACACCGACGCGATCGCCACCGCGCTGCTCCAGCTGATCGAGGACGACGGCCTGCGCCACCGGATGGGCCGTGCCGCCCTCTCCGCCTCGGCACGCTTCGACCCGGCGCGGATCGCCGAGCGCCACGAAAGCCTGTTCACCGACCTGATCGCCCAGGGTGCCCGGAGCCGGGGTCACGGGCCCCTGCGCACCGCGCTGCACCGCACCCGGGGCACCGTGCTCGACGGGGCGTACGCCCTCCGCTACAAGGCCGCCGACGTGCTCCGCAAGGGGAGGACCGCGTGACCGCCACCGCCACCGTGCGCGCCGACTGCGCCGTCGATCCGGCCGGAGCGCTCACCTTCGACCTGGCTCCCGCCACCGCCCCCGGCCCCGAGGCCGTGCTGCTCCTGCGGCGCCGGGGAGCGGCGGGCACCACCATCCGGCTCCCGCTGACCAGCAGCGCTCCCGGGCGGCTGCGGGCGGTGCTGCCGCCCTCCGCCGACGTGCCCGAAGGGCGCTGGGACGCGTACGTGCAGGAGCCCGGCTCCGAAGACAGCCTGACCGTCCTCCCGGGGCTGCGGGATCTGCGCGCCCTCGTCGACCGCACCCCCGACACCGGCACCGCCACCATCCGCTCCCGGGTCCCCTACCCCACCCTGGACGGCCGCCTCGCCCTGCGCTGCTGGGTCCGGGCCCCGCACGCCGAGGCCGGCGCCATCCGTGTCGGCCCGTCCGGCATGAGTGCCGAGGGCACGCTGTACGGGGCCGGGGCGGGGGAGGGGGCCATGGTGGAGGCCCGGCTGCCGGGCGAGCCCGCCCGGGTCCACCGGGTGCCGCTCACCGCCTCCGGGCAGCCGGGCGGCGGCTTCGCCTTCACCCTGCCCTACGTCCCGCTGGCCGACGGGCCCGTATCCGGGGAGCAGCTCTGGCGGCTGTGGGTGATCCCGTCGGCCGGCGCGAAGGCTGTCAGGATCTCCCGCATCCTCGACGACGTCTGGTCCCGGGAGAAGACCTTCGTCTACCCGAGCCGTCCGGTGGCGGACGGCGTCCTCGCCGCACCCTGCTACACCGCGGCGAACGACCTCTGCGTACGGCTGACACCCCCGACTGGCTGATCCGTTCGCGGACAGGGGCTGTCCGCGAGCCCTGGCAGACTCGTCCCCATGTTGGAGACCTCGGCACGGCTGCTGCGCCTGCTCTCACTGCTGCAGGCCCACCGGGACTGGTCCGGCGCCGACCTGGCCCAACGGCTCGGCGTCACCCCGCGCACCGTGCGCCGGGACGTCGGCAAGCTGCGCGAGCTCGGCTACCCGGTGAACGCCAGCCCCGGCACCGGCGGCGGCTACCAGCTCGGGGCCGGGGCCGAGCTGCCGCCGCTCCTGCTCGACGACGAGGAGGCCGTCGCGGTCGCCGTGGGGCTGCGCACGGCGGCCGGCCACGGCATCGAGGGCATCGGCGAGACCTCCGTACGCGCGCTGGCCAAGCTGGAGCAGGTACTGCCGAACCGGCTGCGGCGCCGGGTGAGCGCGCTCGGCGCCTTCACCGTGCCGATGCTGCGCGGGGCGGACACCTCCACCGTCGACCCGGCCCTCCTCACCGAGCTGGCCGGGGCCTGCCGGGACAGCGAGCGGCTCCGCTTCTCCTACCGCTCCCATGGCGGCTCGGACTCCCGCCGGACCGTGGAACCGCACCGGCTCGTCTGCACCGAGCACCGCTGGTACCTGGTCGCCTGGGACCTGGACCGGGCGGACTGGCGGACCTTCCGGGTGGACCGGATCACCCCGACCCCGCCGCACGGTCCCCGATTCACCCCCCGGCCGCCACCCGCCGAGGACCTGGCCGCCTATGTCTCCCAGGGCGTCTCGGTCTCCGCCTACGCGGCGCGGGCGGTGGTCCTTCTGAAGGCTCCGGTTGAGGAGGCCGCCCGGCACATCTCACCCTCCGCCGGAGTGCTGGAGCCCGTCGACGAGCGGACCTGCCGGCTGACCGCGGGGGCGCCCGACCTGGAGGTCCTGGTGATCCACGTGCTGCTCATGGGGATCGACTTCGAGGTGGTCGAGCCGCCCGCACTCACCGAGGTGATGACCCGGGCCCGGGACCGGCTCAGCCGGGCGCTCGCCGGACCCGGATCGTGATATACCGCCCGCCGTCCGGGAGGCGAGGCCCGGGGAGAAAACGTGAGGAAGTATAAGGCGGATATAAGAGAGCATGAAATCCAGGTGTCCGGGCCATTTGGGTGACGAGCTCCCGGACGGTAAAGGCAGCAGGCCACCTCAGGTGTTTCCGGAGCGTGCGCGTCGGTATCGCCGCCGGCCCGCACGAGGTGGCCGACCCTTTCGTATCCCCGCTTCCGGGCGGGCCGTTCGAGTGAAAAGGCCGGGATATGCAGGTGTGGGGATTCTGTGACACAAGCGTGACCGCGACGGCACGCGGGGATGCCGGGGGATGGCACGCGGGGACGCCGGGGGCCAGCACCCGGGAGTGCGGGAAGACGCCACATGCGGAGCCGGAGGGACGCCGCGCGGGATGCGGGCCGCAGCCTCGGGGCTGCGGCCTTCCGTCCTCGTCCGCAGCCGCCTACGGTGAGGGGTATGGCCTCACTACCGACCCCTCCCGCACAGCCGGACGACGCCCCCGAGTCGTACGTCGGCCTCGGCGCCGACACCGCCGAACAGCAGGCGAGAAGCCGTGGCTGGGACACCGTCCGGGCGGTCCCGCCGGGCACGGTCCTGACGATGGAGTTCCGTTCCGGACGGATCAACTTCCAGGTCGAGGACGCCACGGTGACCCGCTGCTGGGTGGGCTGACACCCGCAGCTCCCGCTACGGCCGCACGGCGAAGGCCCCGACCGCGGTGTCGGGGCCTTCGCCGTGCCGGGGAGGTGCGTAAGGAGCCCTAGCCGCCCGTCATCGGGCGCGCCGGGGCCGGGCTCGCGGTGCCCCGGGAGCCGTGCTCCGGGTGCGGCTGCGGGCGGCGGGTGCCCACCGGAGCCGTCTGAGGCCGCTCCGGGCAGACGGGGGGTACATGGTGCGCCCGGGCCCGGGCCCCGGTCGCCAGGTGGGCGGCGGGAGTGCCGGCGCCGGCCGTGACGGCCGCGCCCTCGGCGGCGATCGACTGGGGGAGCAGTACCGGCTGCGGGACGCCCTCGGGGGCTCGCGCCGGACGGCCCGCCCTGCGCCGCTCGCGCCACTGCTCGCGCAGCTCGAAGATCCAGCTCTCCGCCCGGGCGATCAGCGGCTCGAACCAGGGCAGCGCCAGCAGGATGAGCAGCCCGGCCGCCCAGCCCAGCACCACATCGCTGAGCCAGTGCGTGCCGATGTAGACGGTGGTGAGGCCGACGCCCAGGGAGACCGTGGCGGAGACCGCCGACAGATAGCGCCTGGCCCGGGGCGTGGTGGCCAGGTAGGCGAGGATTCCCCAGGTCACAACGGCGTTCGCGGTGTGTCCGGAGGGAAATATATCGCCGCCGGCGAACATCTCGGCGGAGCCGATCTGCGTCGCGTAGTGCGGGCCGAGCCGCCCCAGGCCCAGCTTGACCGCGCCCACCGTCACGTTGAGCAGCAGCAGGGAGGTGCCAAGGACCAGCAGCGGCCGCAGCGTGTGCTGCCGCCAGGAGCGCCAGCCCAGCCAGCAGGCGACCATCACCGCTGTCGGGCCGCGCTGGCCGAGCACGACGTAGTAGTCGAGGAAGGCGTGCAGTTCGGGCCACTGCTGGTAGGGCCGGAACAGCATGACCTTCCAGTCCAGGACCACCAGCCAGGACGTCACGAGCACGGCGAAGACGATGGCGAGATAGAACGCCAACGTCCCGCCGAAGAGGGCGGCACGGTGACGGCTCATCCGCGGTGCCACTATCTTCGGCGGTTCCGGCTCCCGGTCCAGGCGGGCGAAGATGTCGGTACGCACCCAATCGACGTTACAGCGAGTGAGTGTGTGTGCAGGCCAATCCGGCCGCTTTGTGATGACGATGTGATGTGGACTTCGTCTCAGGGCGGTTACTTTTTCCGGGTGCGGAGAAGAACCTCCGTGATCTTGCGGCCCATTTCCCCGGGGTTCCGTTCGGAAGCGTGTTTGATCTTCCGGGCAATTTCGTACACGGGAATCCGCAGGAATTGATCCGGCCATTCGGGGGAGGTGCACGCCGTTCCCCAGGGCCCGGCGGGGGCGCGGCGCCGGGGGGTCCGCCGGTGCGGCTCAGTGGCGTACGACACACCGCGTGCCGGACCGGCGTATGAGGTGGGCCACGTGCCGCCTGGCCGAACTCGCGTACGCTGACGGCTCACTCGCCCGTCGATGCCGGGCCCCGCGGACGCGAACACCACGTCCCCGCCGGCCCACCGAGCGCGAGGGACTCATCGGGAGGTACGTAGATGTCCGGGACGACCACGGCCGGAGTCCGGCTGCGCCGCGCCGCCGACGGCGCCAACCGCTGGGTCGTCCTCGTCGTCCTCTGCCTCAGCCTGCTGGTGGTCGCGCTCGACGCGACCGTGCTCCATGTCGCGGTCCCCTCGGTCACCGAGGACCTGCGCCCGAGCGCCACCGGACTCCTGTGGATCGTCGACGCCTACCCCCTCGTCTGCGCCTCGCTGCTCATCCTCTTCGGCACGCTGGGTGACCGGATCGGCAGACGGCGCGTGCTGCTCTTCGGCTACGCGCTGTTCGGCGTCGCCTCCGCGCTCGCCGCGGCCGCCGACACCCCCGCCCTCCTCATAGCGGCCCGCGCCCTGCTCGGCGTCGGCGGCGCGATGATCATGCCCGCGACCCTGTCGATCCTGCGGCAGGTCTTCCCCGACCGGCGGGAGCGGGCCCTGGCCATCGGGGTGTGGACCGCGGTCGCCGCGGTCGGCGCCGCCACCGGACCGGTCGTCGGCGGCTTCCTGGTCGAGCACTTCTGGTGGGGCTCGGTCTTCCTGATCAACATCCCGCTGATGGCGGTCATCCTGCCGCTGGGCCGCTGGCTGCTGCCCGAGTCGCGCGGCGCCGAGGACGGCCCGTGGGACGTGCTGGGCGCGCTGACCGCGGCGGCGGGGGTGCTCGGGGTCGTCCTCGGCGTCAAGCGCCTGGGCGGCGGCGCGGGCCTCCTCGACCCGGTCTCGCTGGGCCCGCTGGCCCTCGGACTCACGCTCCTGATCCTCTTCGTACGCCGCCAGAAGCGCCGTACGCACCCGCTGATCGACATCTCCATGTTCGCCCGCCCGGCCTTCTCCACCGCCGTCGGCTGCATCGTGCTCGCCATGCTGGCCCTGGTCGGCCTCCAGCTGATCGCCGTCCAGTACCTCCAGCTGGTGCTGGGCCTCAGCCCGCTGGAGACCGGGCTCCGGCTGCTGCCGCTGACCTTCGCCGCGATGGCCGCGGGCGCCACCGGCTCGTACACCCTGCGCCGGGTCGGTCCCCGCAGGATGGTCGGCTGGGGCTTCGTCCTGACGGCCTCCTCCGTGCTGCTGCTCACCTCGATGGGCCACCACGACCGGCCCGCCCTGCTGACGGTGGGCTTCGTCCTCCTCGGCTTCGGCCTCCAGTCGACGCTCTTCGGGGCGTACGAGTCGATGCTGAGCGACGCCCCCGCGGAACGGGCGGGCGGGGCCGCGGCGATAGGGGAGACCTCCTACCAGCTCGGCGCGGGCCTCGGCATCGCGCTCCTCGGCAGCGTCATGAACGCCGCCTACGCCCCCGGCCTCGCCTCCCTGCGCGACCAGGGTGTGCCCGCCCGCGCGGGCGCGGAGGCCTCCCACTCGCTGGGCGAGGCCTACCAGGTCGCCGCGCAGCTCGGCGGCCCGACGGGGGAGCTGCTGCGCTCCACGGCCCGGCACGCCTTCGTCGGCGGACTGCACGTCACGCTCTTCGTCAGCGCGGGTCTGCTGCTGCTCGGCGCGCTCGCCGCGCTGCGTCTGCCGAGGGCGATGGACTGTCCGCCCAAGGCGGTCTGCCTGCTCGGCGAACGGCGGGCCACCGAGCCCACGGTCTGCGAGCCCACGGTCTTCGAGCCCACGGTCTTCGAGCCCACGGCCGCCGACCGTCCGGCTTCCGGGCCCATGACCTGTGACGACGCCGCCGCCGAGCTCCCGGCCGCCGACACCGTCCCGCCTCCCGCCGGGAAGCGCCCGGCCTTGCGCCTGAGGCTCCCCGCCCGGCGCGAACCGGCCGAGGCCACCGGCTCTGGACGAGCGGCACACTGAGCCGTAACGTCTCCACGACGCTCTGACTACCACTGCTAGTTTTCGGAGGGCCGCGGCCGACCCCCGCCCCTCCGGACACCGTGCGAGCCGCCGGAGGCACCCTCATGTCCAGCACCGATTCCGCGAAGCCGTCGAAGCTCCCGCCGTTCGACGCCACCGACCCCCTCGGCATCGACGATCTGCTCGGCGCCGACGACCTGGCGATCCGCGACACCGTCCGCACCTGGGCCACCGACCGGGTCCTGCCGCACATCGCCGAGTGGTACGAGAAGGGGGAGCTGCCCGGTATCCGGGAGCTGGCCCGGGAGCTCGGCGCGCTGGGCGCGCTCGGCATGTCCCTCGACGGGTACGGCTGCGCCGGAGCGAGCGCCGTCCAGTACGGCCTGGCCTGCCTGGAGCTGGAGGCCGCCGACTCCGGGATCCGCTCGCTCGTCTCCGTACAGGGGTCGCTCGCCATGTACGCGATCCACCGCTTCGGCTCCGAGGAGCAGAAGCAGCGGTGGCTGCCCGGCATGGCGGCCGGCGAGATCATCGGCTGCTTCGGGCTGACCGAGCCGGACCACGGCTCGGACCCGGCCGGGATGCGGACGTACGCCAAGCGCGACGGCGAGGACTGGGTGCTCACCGGGCGCAAGATGTGGATCACCAACGGCTCGGTCGCCGGGGTGGCGGTCGTCTGGGCGCAGACCGACGAGGGCGACGAGGGCCGGGGCATCCGGGGCTTCGTCGTACCGACCGGCACCCCCGGCTTCTCGGCGCCCGAGATCCACCACAAGTGGTCGCTGCGCGCCTCGGTCACCAGCGAACTGGTCATGGACGGCGTCCGGCTCCCCGCCGACGCGGTGCTTCCGGACGCGACGGGGCTGCGCGGCCCGCTCAGCTGTCTGAGCCACGCGCGGTACGGGATCGTCTGGGGCGCCATGGGCGCGGCGCGGGCCAGCTTCGAGTCGGCCCTCGACTACGCGAGGACCCGGGAACAGTTCGGCCGGCCGATCGGCGGCTTCCAGCTCACCCAGGCGAAGCTGGCGGACATGGCCCTCGAACTGCACAAGGGCATCCTGCTCGCCCACCATCTGGGCAGGCGCATGGACGCGGGACGGCTCCGCCCCGAGCAGGTCAGCTTCGGCAAGCTCAACAACGTGCGGGAGGCGATCGAGATCTGCCGTACCTCGCGCACGATCCTCGGTGCCAACGGGATCTCGCTGGAGTACCCGGTGATGCGGCACGCCACGAACCTGGAGTCGGTGCTCACCTACGAGGGCACCGTGGAGATGCACCAGCTGGTGCTGGGCAAGGCGCTCACCGGTCTCGACGCCTTCCGGTGACCACGGCCCGTCCCCAGGGACGCGCCGACCGGAGGCGCTGACCGGAACTTTCCGGCGAGCGCCCTGCTCAGCTCTGGTTGAAGAAGCCGTCGGCCCTGCGGCCGGCGGCGGCTTCACCGGCGACCACCTGGGTGTCGGCCGGGGAGAGCAGGAAGACCCGGGTCGCCACCCGGTCGATCGAACCGCGCAGGCCGAAGATCAGCCCGGCGGCGAAGTCCACCACGCGCTTGGCGTCGGCGGGGTCCATGGCCGTGAGGTTGACGATCACCGGGACGCCGTCCCGGAACAGCTCACCGATGGCCCGTGCGTCCCGGAAGCTGTCCGGGGTCACCGTGGCGATCCGGCGGTCCTGCTCCTTCGCCGCCTCGGCGACCACCTGCACCCGCGGGTCGGTGGCCCAGGCCTGGTTGCCCGTACCGGTCTCCGTACCCTCGGCGTACTCGTCGTCGTAGTACCGCTCGTCGTTGTCCTCTACGAGGCCCAGCCACGCACTCGCCTTGCGCACCGATCCCATGGACGCCTCCTCTCAACCGCGGTTCCTTGGTGTTCCGCATCTCTTTCGTATCCCTATGGTCGTCCATGATGCGGATACCGCGCCAAGTGGATAGTCGCCGCACAGGTGATTCGTGACGGTACTGGTGCAGAACATGTGGCGGTTCGTCAAGGTTCCTCCTGTGTAAGGCGGGTCCCGGTGGGAAAATATGATGCTCCGGTCCGTACGGGTGACATGGGGGACGTACGGGTGAACGGATCACTCGATACGATGCACGGCGCTCAGGTGCGCGAGGGACGCGCGCCGGCTGGAACGATTCGCGGGGGATCGGCATGTTCGGAATCGTGAGGCCCTGTACCCACCGGCTCTCCGAAGGTCTGCGGACCGAGTGGATGGCCCATCTCTGCGGCCTCTGCCTGGCCCTGAGGGCGGATCATGGGCAGTTTGCCCGGATCGTCACGAACTATGACGGTCTGATCGTCTCGGTCCTGACGGAGGCTCAGGCGGGCGCCACCCCCGCCGGGCGTCGCACCGCAGGGCCGTGCCCGCTGCGCGCCATGCGGACCGCCCCGGTCGCCATGGGCGAGGGGGCCAGGCTCGCCGCCGCCGTCTCGCTCGTCCTTGCCTCCGCCAAGGTGCGCGACCACGTCGCCGACCGGGACGGGCTGTTGGCGCGCCGGCCGGTCGCTGCGGCCGCGCGGCGGGTGGCGGCGGGCTGGGACCGGGCGGGCGCGCGTACGGGGGCGGCGCTCGGCTTCGACACCGCCCTCCTGGTCGACGCGGTCGACCGGCAGACCGGCATCGAGACGCTCGCCGGGCCCGGCACCCCGCTGCTGACGGTCACCGAACCCACCGAGACCGCCACCGCGGCCGCCTTCGCCCACACCGCGGTCCTCGCCGGGAAGCCGCGGAACGCCGCCCCGCTCGCGGAGGCCGGACGCCTCTTCGGCCGGCTCGCGCATCTGCTGGACGCCGTGGAGGACCGGGAAGCTGACGCCGCGTCGGGTGCCTGGAACCCGCTCACGGTGACCGGCACGCCGCTGGCCGAGGCGCGCCGGCTCTGCGACGACGCGCTGCACGGCGTACGGCTCGCACTGCGAGAGGTGGAGTTCACCGACGGCCAACTCGTCCACGTCCTGCTCGCCCACGAGCTGCGGCGCTCGGTCGACCGGGCGTTCGGCACGTCGTCCTGTTCACACCAGGAGGGCCAGCGGCTGCTGACCCCGGACGGCTCCTTCGGGCCGCCGCCCGGCAATCCGTACGGTCCCGCCGCCCCGCCCCCGCCCCGGCCGCCACGCGAGCGGCGCGGGCTGATCACCGGATGCCTGGTGTGGGCCGGGCTCGCCTGCACCTGCCAGATGTGCTGCGGGAGCTTCGAGGACCCCTGGAGCCGGGAGCGGCGGGAGGCGCCGTGCAACAGCTGCGGTGACTGCTGCGAGGCATGTAACTGCTGCGGCCAGTGTGGCGAGGGGTGCTGCTGTTGCGGCGATTCCTGCGGGTGCGACTGCTGAGCCCGCAGGAATCACCGTCGTCCGGCTGCTTCGGCTCGGGGCCCTTCAGCTCCCACGCTGCGGTCGCACCTCGGCCTGGCGGAGCCGGTGTGGAAAGGTTGATCGCATGAGCACGGACGCACAGCAGCACCAGCAGGCCGGGGACCCGGACGCCGCGCAGGAGTGGCAGCAGTGGCACGAGAGGCGTGTCCTCGCGGTCGCGGCCCCCTACGGCCCCCTCTCGCTGACCGGAACCCACTGGCTCTCCGACCACCCGGAAGGGCGAATTCCGGCCGTCCCGGGGCAGTGGCGCGAGGACGGCGACGAGGTGGTGCTGACCGCCACCGCCGAGGACGGCATCGTTGTCGACGGCAAGCCGCTGACCGGCGAGATCCGGCTCTCCGCGGACCGCGGCCCCGTCGATGACTCCCGGGTGGCGCAGGGAGAGCGGCGACTGGTGGTGCTCCGCCGGGAAGGACTCTGGGCGGTACGGGACTTCGACCCGGCCTCACCTTCGCGGCACGCCTTCTCGACCATCGACGCGACCCCGTACGACCCGGACTGGGTGCTGCCGGGGACCTTCCGGCCGTACGGCGAGGAGCGGGCCGTACGGGTGCCCAACGCCGACGGGGTCGAGCGGGGCCTCGGGCTCGGCGGGGAGATCGCCTTCACGGTGGACGGGGACGAGTGCACGCTCCAGGTCGCGGTCGAGCCGGACGGCTCGCTGTGGGCCGTCTTCGCCGACGCCACCAGCGGAAACGGCAGCTACCGCTTCCGCTTCCTGCGCCCCGGTCCGCCGGCCGGCGGCGGCAGCGTGAACGTCGACTTCAACCGTGCGCTGCTGCCGCCGTGCGCCTTCGCCGAGCACTTCGTCTGCCCCTTCCCGCCCCCGGGCAACACCCTCACCGTGCCGGTCCCGGCGGGGGAGCGGAACCGCCTGGACGTTTGAACCGCACGGCTCTCCGGGGCCTCGTGCGACCCTCCCGCCTCCGGTGCGGCCCGCCCGGCCCCCGGCAGCCCGACGGCTGCGGGGGCCGGGGTGCGTGTGGGGCGTGGGTGGCCGAAAGGTGTGCTTGCGCCTCCTGTCCGGACCCCTCGATACTCCCGTCAGCGATTGTCAGGGGCACGGCAACTCCGGAATCCGGACAGGCCCCCGACTGCGCCTCACGGGCCCGCCACCCCACAGGAGGGCCCCCGATTCCCCTCGGAGGAACCCGAAGTGAGGATCAAGCGCACCAACCCCCGCCGCAACCACGCGAGACGCGTCCGTACCACGGCCGTCCTCGCCGGACTCGCCGCCGTCGCGGCGTTCACCGTTCCCACCGCCAGTGCCGAACCCACCGGTACGTTCAGCGCCACCCAGTTGGCCTCCGCGAGCGACGCCGTGCTCGGCGCCGACATCGCGGGGACCGCCTGGAACGTCGACCCGAAAACCAACCGCCTCCTCGTCACCGTGGACAGCACGGTCACGCAGGCGGAGATCGCCCGGATCAAGAAGGCGGCGGGCGCCAACGCCTCCGCCCTCACGATCGAGCGCACGCCCGGCACGTTCAACAAGCTGATCTCCGGCGGCGACGCGATCTACTCCAACACCGGACGCTGCTCGCTGGGCTTCAACGTCCGCAGCGGCAGCACCTACTACTTCCTGACCGCCGGACACTGCACCAACGGCACGGGCACCTGGTACGCCAACTCCGGCCGCACCACCGTGCTCGGGACGGCGTCCGGGTCCAGCTTCCCGAACAACGACTACGGCATCGTGCGCTACACCAACACCACCATTCCCAAGGACGGCACGGTCGGCGGCCAGGACATCACCAGCGCCGCGAACGCCACCGTCGGGATGGCCGTCACCCGCCGCGGCTCCACCACCGGCACCCGCAGCGGATCGGTCACCGGCCTCAACGCCACCGTCAACTACGGCGGCGGCGACGTCGTGTACGGCATGATCCGCACCAACGTGTGCGCCGAGCCCGGCGACTCCGGCGGCCCGCTCTACTCCGGCACGCGGGCGATCGGTCTCACCTCCGGCGGCAGCGGCAACTGCTCCTCCGGCGGTACGACCTTCTTCCAGCCGGTCGTGGAGGCCCTGAACGCGTACGGCGTCAGCGTCTACTGACCGGCCCACCGGGCCACCCGACCGGCGCACCAGGTTCCCCGGCCGACGTACCGGTCACGCCCGGCGCTGTCTGTACATACGAGCCCCCGTCCGGAATTCCGGACGGGGGCTCCCACGCGCCCCCCGGCTCTTGAGAGGATGTCGCCACGACCGGTCGCACGGGAAGCGCCGACACCAGGGGGTCCCAGGTCCGTGAATCGCATCGGAATCACCGGTCACCGCTCCATCCCCGACGGCGCCCGGGACCATGTGCTCGCCGGTCTGCGGGCCGCCCTGTGCGGACTCGACGGGGCTACCGAGGCGCTCTCCAGCCTGGCCGTCGGCGCGGACCAGATCTTCGCCGGCCTCGCCCTCGGCTGCGGCGCCAAGCTGACGGTGGTGATCCCCAGCGGTGACTACGAGGCCTGCTTCGAGTCCGCCGCAGACCTGGCCCGCTACCGGCTCCTCAAGTCCCGCGCCGCCCAGGAGATCCGGCTGGACTTCCCGCACTCCACCGACGAGGCGTACTACGCGGCGGGCGCCTACATCGCCGATCACTGCGACCTGCTGCTGGCCGTCTGGGACGGCCGTCCGGCCCGGGGCCTCGGCGGCACCGGCGACATCGTGACGTATGCCCGTAGCCTGGGCCGCCCGGTCACCGTCATCTGGCCAGACGGCGTGGAGCGGGGGTGACGGCTGCTCAGGTGCGGTGCCGCACCAGCCAGTCCGTGTGCTCCGGCGAGACGATCCGCTCGGTCTCGAAGACCGCCACCGGCCACTGCCGCTCGGTGAGCGTGGTCTCCATCGCGGCCTGCATCGACTCCAGGTCGTCCTCCACCAGGGAGTGCGCGGAGATCAGCGGGTGGTGGCGGCGCAGCTCGTTCCAGGCGAGACAGGCCGCCGCGGCCGCGGACAGCACCCCGGTCAGCCCGAGGGAGCGCCCCACGCCGAAGGTCTGCAGCACGCTCAGCGCCAGCGCCGGCAGGGTCAGCGCGACGATCGCCCCGGACCAGACGAGCGCGCCGCGCCGGGAGACCAGCCGCCGTCTGCGGTACCACCGCCGCTGCTCGATGAGCCGGTCCCGTACATACGTCTCCTTGCGTACGGTGAAGGCCTTGTCCCGTAACTCCCGCATGGATTCCGTGATGGCCGCGCCGTCGGCGTCCGTCATCGCCTCGCGCGGATCGGCCCAGCCCACCTTCCTCAGCTCCTGGAGCCCTTCCTCCAGCCGGTTGGCGAAGAGCGCCTCGGGGTGCGCAGCCGCGGTCTCGAAGGGCGAGCCGTGGACCGCGTAGCGCCAGCAGAGTGACTTGATGAACTCCGCTGCCGAGCGGTTGAGTTGCCAGTGCGACTTTGCTTTGCGCCGGGAGGCGAGGTAGGTCGTGAACAGGACACCCAGGTACGCCAACACTGCTGTCCCGTAGAGCAGTTGAACGACGAGGCCGTTCTCGGCGTGCCAGGGGAGCGCGGCGGGCACCGTGCCCGCCACGAGCAGCGCCAGCTGGACCCTGGTGGTGTTCACCGCCTCACGCTGGCGGGACACCGCCATGGCGTCCGTACGGTGGAAGAGGGCGGGCAGGTCGGCGTTCCTGAAGACCATGCTCTGAAGAGGTCCGGGAATCGCCGTCATGTTCACTCCCGTATCCCATGTAGTCGGGGCTCCGTTGTCGGAATGAAGGATTCCGGACCGTTTGGAGCAGTCCCGTATGTCACTCGGCTTACGAGGGTGCGACACGAGTTGCACACCTAGGTCATGAGAGTAAAGTCGTGCCGCCAGGCACTGCAATGGTGCAACTGCCGGTGTTGTCCCCCTGACCGGAACGAGCCCCCCTAGGACGGCCGTGAAGACCTACGAATCATCCCCTCTCTTCGCTGATGCGAAGACGCGCCGTGTGCCGCTCGCCAAGATCGACATTTCCGGTGGCTCCGCCGCTCGGAAGCTGGCGCGAGTGATCCCCACGGCCGCCGGCCGCCCCCCTCGGATTTCCACCTTCAACTCGGCTCTCTAAGGCGCGCCGCACTGTCGGATTCCGGTGCGGAACGCTGGACTAGACTGGTGGAATGACAGGACCCGCGGTCCCATTCCGCGAAATCGTTCTGAAGGTTCACAGCAGGTGCGATCTGGCCTGCGACCATTGTTATGTCTACGAACATGCTGATCAGAGCTGGCGAACCCGGCCCAAGGCAATCTCTGACCATGTTGTTTCCCGGACGGCTCAACGCCTGGCGGAGCACGCCAGGACCCACGCCCTGCCCTCCGTGTCAGTGATCCTGCACGGAGGGGAGCCACTGCTGGCGGGGCCGGCCCGACTGCGGCGCGTCTGCGAGGAGTTCTCCTCCGCCCTGGCGGGCACCGCCGAACTGGATCTGCGCATCCACACCAACGGCCTCCAGCTGAGTCCCCGTTACCTCGACCTGTTCGACGAGTACGACGTCAAGGTGGGGATCTCCCTCGACGGCGACCGCGCCGCCAACGACCGGCACCGCCGCTACGCCGACGGGCGCAGCAGCCATCCCCTGGTCCTCAAGGCCGTGAAGCTGCTCCGGCAGGAGCGCTACCGCCACCTCGATCTCGGCCTCCTGTGCACGATCGACATCGCCAACGACCCGGTCGCGGTCCTCGACGCGCTCACCGGACTCGAGCCGCCGCTCATCGACTTCCTCCTCCCGCATGCCACCTGGGACGAGCCGCCGCCGCGCCCGGACGGATCTCCCACCGCCTACGCCGAGTGGCTCCTCACCGTCTTCGACCGCTGGCAGGAGCAGGGGCGCCCGGTGCCGGTCCGCCTCTTCTCCTCGGTGCTCTCCACCCTGAGCGGCGGCCCCAGCCTCACCGAGTCCCTCGGACTCGCCCCCACGGACCTGATCGTCGTCGAGACCGACGGCCAGCTGGAACAGGTGGACTCCCTCAAGAGCGCCTACGAAGGCGCCGCGGCCACCGGGTTCGACGTCTTCACCCACAGCTTCGACGAGGTCGCGGCACACCCCGGGGTCCGCGCGCGCCAGCTCGGCCTGGCCGGCGTCAGCGAGACCTGCCGTCGCTGCCCCGTCGTACGCTCGTGCGGCGGCGGGCTCTACACCCACCGCTACCGCTCGCCGGACGGCTTCGACAACCCGTCCGTGTACTGCGCCGACCTGGCCGCGCTGATCCGGGGCATCGAGGACCGGGCGGCCGCCGCCACCGAGTCACCCGCCGTCCGCGACCCGTACGAACTGCTCGCCGCCCAGCAGGACCTGACCCGCACCCTGCTCGCCGCCCTCCACGACGGCCTCGACGGCAGCGGCGGGGAGGCCTGGGAGTCGGCGTGGGCGCTGGCCGCCGAGGTCGAGAGCGACCCGGCCGGGCAGGCGGGCCTCGACCTGGTCCTCGCCCACCCCTACACCCGCACCTGGCTGCTCGACGCCCTGGGAGCGGCAGGGGCCGGCCGCCCGATGGAAGGCCCCCCGGCGGAGCGGCTCGCCGCAACGGTGGCCGCCGCCGCCGTGCACGCCGGGCTCGACCTGGCCGTCCCCGTGGTCCACCGCGACGGCCGCTTCTTCCTGCCCACCCTCGGGGAGGTCCGGGCCGGCGGTGCGGGGGAGGCGGGGACGGCTCTGGTGCGGGCCGACGGGGAGGGGTTCGCCGTCCACACCGAAGGGGGTGCGCTGCACATCGCGCGGGGGGCCGGGGAAAGCCCGCACTGGTTGCCCGTACGCCGCCTCAGGGCGGCCGGGGAGACCGGTCCCGTACACGTGGCCGGGGGGCCCGGTGCCGTACCCACCCGCGTACTGGACGATCTCGATCCGTACCGCACCTGCTTCGACACGCCCGCCGCCGAACGGCTCTCCTCGTCGGCCGCCGACGCATGGTCCGCCTCCCTCGCGGAAGCCTGGGAGCTGCTGGCCCGGACCGTCCCGGAGCAGGCGGCCGAGGCGGCCGCCGTCCTCACCACGCTCACCCCGCTCGCCGGGGGCGCGCCGGTCCAGGCGGGGCGCCACGGGTACGGGGCGCTCGGCATCGCGGCCGGGGGTGATGCCCACGCCCTGGCGACCGCCCTGCTGCGCGGGTTCCGGCAGGCGAAACTGCGGGCGCTGGCCGAGGTCACGGACCTGTACGCCTCGGACGGTTCCTGGGATCATCGGATGCCCTGGCGGGAGAAGCCCGTTCCGTTCTCCCGGCTGTTGTCGGAGACTTATGAGCGGGTCGGGCTCGGCCTCTTCGCACCACGGTTCCTCGCCGGGGTCCCGCAAGCGCTCGACATGATCGAAGAGGCGGCCGAAACGACCGTCGACGGAAAGCAATTGCTCGCGGTGATGCGCAAAGAGATCAACGGTACACACGGGACATCCGGGAGGAACGGTTGCAAGACCGATACGGAACGCGCCGCAGTGCGGTGAACAGGGGAACGGTTGACTGAAAAATAGCGTTCAATGACCGAACGGCAGGGGGGTGGAGTGCAGTCCGCTCCGGAATGATGAATTCGCTCGCATTCCTTTCCTACTCCTCGGATGCGAGTGCTCACACAGGACGGGGGTCGTGTGCACGCATCGACGCAGCAGCGAGCGGCGGACCATCGGCCGTACTTCTTTCTGAGCTACGCCCACACGCCGGGGCACGGCAGCGGAACGGACCCCGATATGTGGGTCGAACGCCTTTTCCGTGACCTGTGCGGCCATGTGCTGGCCATGACGGATCTTCCCGCCGGCGCGTCCCCCGGCTTCATGGACCGCGAGATACGCTCCGGCGAGGGCTGGTCGGAACGGCTCGGCGAAGTCCTCGCCACCTGCCGGGTCTTCGTCCCGCTGTTCTCGCCGCGCTACTTCGCCAGCGAGATGTGCGGCAAGGAGTGGCACGCCTTCGAGCAGCGCGCCATCCACCACCGGGCCCGCCTCAACCAGCCCGCCGAGGCGATCGTCCCCGCCCTGTGGGTACCAGTACCGCCGAGCCAACTCCCCGGATCGGCCGAGCGGTTACAGTTCAACCACCGCGACTTCGGGGACCGGTACGTCACCGACGGCCTCTACGGCCTCATCAAGCTCAGACTCTTCGCCCAGGAATACGAACGGGCCGTCTACGAACTGGCCAAGCGCATCGTCCGGGTCGCCGACACGGTCCGTATCGACACCGGCAGGCCCGTCGACTACCGCCTCGCCCCCAGCGCCTTCGGCTCCCCGAGCAGCGGGGTCGGCGCCCCCCGGCCGATGCGGATCACCATCGCCGCACCCACCCGCCACGACCTGCCCGACGGGCGCGACAGCGACTACTACGGCGACCACCCGCAGGACTGGAACCCCTACCACCCGGCCGCCGCCCGCCCCCTGGCCTATGTCGCCGAGGAGCTGGTGCGCTCGCTCAACTACCAGGCACAGATCACCTCGTTCGACGAGGAATCGGGCAGGCCCGAGGGCAAGTCGCCGCCCACCACCCCCGAAATCCTCCTCGTCGACCGCTGGGCCCTCCAGGACGAGGACCGCCGCCGCAGGCTCGCCGCCTTCGACGCGGAGGACCGGCCCTGGGTGACCATGGTCGTGCCGTGGAGCCGCGAGGACCACCAGAGCCGGGCGGCGGAGGCCGAACTGACCGAGAAGCTCGAAGCGACCATGCCGGCCAAGATGCGCCACGGACGGACCTTCTGCCGTGCCGCGGCCAGGGGGGTGCCCACGATGGAGGCGTTCGGCCAGATCCTGCCCCAGGTCGTCGAGGTCGCCGCCCAGCAGTACCTGAAGCACGCGAAGGCCTACCCGCCGGTCACCGGCGGCGGGCACGGCGAACGGACCCGGCTGACGGGACCCATGGGCCACACGAGCTACACACCCGACCCGCACGACCCTGCGACGGAAGCGGAGGACCTATGAGTGCCGGTCGTGACGGGCACATCGTCACCTTCTACTCGTACAAGGGCGGCACGGGGCGCACCATGGCCCTGGCCAACACGGCCTGGATCCTCGCCGCCAACGGCAAGAGGGTGCTGGCCGTCGACTGGGACCTGGAGGCGCCCGGGCTCCACCGGTTCTTCCACCCCTTCCTCGACCCCGCCACCCTCGGCGCCACCACCGGCGTGATCGACCTGATCACCGAGTACGCCTGGGCCGCGACCAGCCCCGCCCAGCGCGCGGAGGACTGGCACCGCGACTACGCCCGCATCCAGCCGCACGCCGTATCACTGACCCCGGAGGCGCTCGGCTGGGAGTTCCCGCAGGGCGGCACCCTCGACTTCGTCTCCGCCGGACGGCAGAACCGCGAGTACAGCGCGACCGTCTCCACCTTCGACTGGGACAACTTCTACGACCGGCTCGGCGGCGGCCACTTCTTCGACGCGCTGCGCGAGGACATGAAGGCCAACTACGACTACGTCCTCATCGACAGCCGGACCGGCCTCAGCGACATCGCCGACATCTGCACCGTCCACCTTCCCGACGTCCTCGTCGACTGCTTCACCCTCAGCGACCAGTCCATCGACGGCGCCGCCTCCGTCGCCCGCCAGATCGCCGAGCGCTACACCGGCCGGCCCATCGCCATCTTCCCCGTCCCCATGCGCATCGACGAGGGTGAGAAGGAGAAGGCGGACGCCGGACGGGCACTGGCCCGGCTCAAGTTCGACCGGCTGCCCCGCGACCTGTCCGGCGACGAACTCACCGCCTACTGGGGCGCGGTGGAGATCCCCTACCGCCCGTACTACGCCTACGAGGAGACGCTCGCCACCTTCGGCGACGAGGCCGGGCTCACCAACTCCCTCCTCTCCGCCTTCGAACGGCTCGCCGCGGTCATCACCGACCGCGAGATCACCTCGATGCCCCCGGTCGGCGAAGAGGTACGCCTGCGGATCCGCGACGCCTTCACCCGGCGCCGGCCCGCCCTGCCCGCCGACCTCTTCCTCAGCTATGTGGCGGAGAACCGGATGTGGGCCGACTGGATCGAATCGGTCCTCACCCGGGCCGGCTTCCGGGTCGTCCCGCGTGACGTCTCCGCCGAACCGGTCGCCCCGGAACCGGCGGCCACCGCCGCGAGCGCCGCCCGTACCGTGGTGCTGCTCTCCAGCGCCTACCTCAAGTCGCAGCGCGCGGTCGACCTCTGGGAGCGGGCCGTCGCCGAGGACCCGGGCGGCGGCCGGCGCCAGCTGTTGCCGCTGCGGGTCGGGGACGTACGGCTGTCCGCCCCGTACATCGACCGCAACCCGGTCGACCTCTTCCGGCTGGACGAGGTGCACGCCACCACCGCACTGATGCGCGCCCTGGACCGGCCGGTGCAGCCGGCCGACGGGGTGTCGCCCGGTCCGCGCTTCCCCGGCACCGTCCCCAGGATCTGGAACGTACCGCCCCGCAACCCGGGATTCACCGGCCGCTCCCTCGTCCTGGAGCGGATGCGCGACCAGCTCGGCGGCGGCATGGCCGTCGTCCTGCCGCAGCCGCAGACCCTGTACGGACTCGGCGGCGTCGGCAAGACCCAGGTCGCCCTGGAGTACGTGCACCGCTTCATGGCCGACTACGACCTGGTCTGGTGGATATCGTCCGAGCAGGGCGACGACGTGGTCGCCTCACTGGCCGAACTCGCCGTCCGGCTCGGCGCCCAGGGCGGCGAGGACATGGCGGCCGCGTCCCAGGAGGCCGTCGACCTGCTGCGGCGCGGGGTGCCCTCGGAGCGCTGGCTGCTGGTCTTCGACAACGCCGACGACCCCGAGACGCTGCGCCGCTACTTCCCGCAGGGCGGCTCCGGCCACATCCTGGTGACCTCCCGCAACCAGAGCTGGTCCCAGCACGGGGACGCGCTGCCCGTCGACGTCTTCCTGCGGGAGGAGTCGATCGAGCACCTCCAGCGCCAGGCCTCGGGGCTGACCGACGAGGAGGCCGACCAGGTGGCCACCGCCCTGGGCGACCTGCCGCTCGCCGTCGAGCAGGCGGCGGCCTGGATCGCGGAGACCGCCACCCCCATCGACACCTACCTCGAACAGCTCGCTCAGCAGGCGCCCCAGGTGCTCGCCCTCAACCAGCCCGCCGGCTACCCGCAACCGGTCGCCGCGACCTGGAACATCTCCATCGCCCGGCTCAAGGAACGCTCGCCCGCCGCGGTGCGCCTCCTCCAGCTCTGCGCCTTCTTCGCCCCCGAGCCGATCTCCGCGAACCTCCTCTACAGCAAGGAGATGATCGAGGCGCTGAAGCCGTACGACTCCTCGCTCCAGGAGAAGCTGGTGCTGGGCCGGGTCATCCGGGAGATCGGCCGGTTCGCCCTCGCCAAGGTCGACCAGGTCTCCAACTCCATCCAGGTGCACCGCCTCGTCCAGGCGGTGATCAAGGCCCAGCTCTCCGAGGAGGAGCAGCGCGAGGCGCGGCACGTCGTCCATCGCATCCTGGCCGGCGCCCGGCCCGACGACGACGAGCCGATCGACAACCCGGAGACCTGGCCGCGCTTCGCCGCGATCTGGCCGCACCTGGGCCCCTCCGACGCCCGCAACTGCAAGGAGCCGGAGACCCGCAGGCTCCTGATCGACCGGGTCCGCTACCTGTGGAAGCGCGGGGACACCAGGACCGCAGGGTCGCTGGGGGAGGAGCTGCGGCAGACCTGGCTGGAGCAGCTGGGCGAGCGCGACCTGCAGTACCTCTACCTCTGCTTCCACCTCTCCAACATCCTGCGCACCCGCGGGCGGTACGTGGAGGCCAAGGAGCTCGACGAGTTCACCCTGCGCCGGCAGCGGGAGGTGCTCGGTGCCGAGCACCCGCACACGTACATGACCACCAGCAGCCTGGCGATCGACCTGGGGCTGCTCGGGGACTACGGCCGGGCGATCGAGCTGGCCACCGAGGCCCACGACGGCTTCAGCCAGATCTTCCACGACTCGCACCCAAGGACCCTGGCGGCCGCCAACAACCTGGCCCTGAACCTGCGCAGCATCGGCCAGTACGCCCGAGCCCGCGAGATCGACCAGGACGTCTACGACCGGCGCACCGAGGTGCTCGGCGCCAAGCACCCCTACTCCCTCTCCTCCGCCATGAACCTCGCCCGCGACCTGCGGGAGGTGGGGCGGTACGAGGACTCCGTGGGCCTCCTCAGCCGCACCTACGAGAGCTTCAAGGAGACGCTCGGCCGCACCTACCCGACGACGCTGAGCGCGGCCAAGAGCCTGGCGGTGTCGCTGCGGCGGGCCGGGCGGCTGGAGGACGCCCGTCGGCTGACGGTCGCCACCCGCGCCCGGTACCGGGCCAAGTACACCTCCGCCAACCCCGACTCGCTGGCCTGCGACCTCAATCTGGCGGCCGACCTGTTCGCCGCCGGGGAGGCGGTCGAGGCCAGGGACACCGCCCAGGAGGTCGTGGACCAGTACATGAAGGTACCGGGGGAGAAACACCCGTACACCCTGGCCGCCCAGAACAACCTGGGCGTCTACCTCTCGGGGACCGGGGAGGCGGAGCGGTCGGAGCAGATGCTGACGCAGGTGGTGGCCTCGATGCGGGAGCGGTTCGGCCGGGAACACCCGAACACGCTCTTCTGCGTCATGAACCTGGCCAACGCCACGGCGGACCGCGGTGACCTCCCCCTGGTGCTGGAGACGGAACAGCGGCTGGCGACCCAGTTGACGGTGGCGCTGGGGGCCCACCACCCCGAGACCCTGGCGATGATCTCGAACATGGCGGTCACGCTGGACGCGGTGGGGCGCGAGGACGAGGCGGCGCAGCTGCGGAGCGAGCTGCTGGGCGAACTCGCCCGGCAGCTCGGCGACGAGCACCCGCTGACCCAGATCGCCCGGGACCAGCGGCGCTTCCGGCGCGAACTGGAACCACTGGCGGTGTGAGGGCGGGCGACCGGGCCCGCCGCGGGGGGCCCGGTCGTTCCGTCACCCGATCGGTTCGGTCGGCCCGGTCACCCCGGCGCCGTGGCGGGCAACGGCTCACCCGGGGGCTCCCGCTCGTCCAGCAGCCAGTTGAGGATGCGGGGGAGTACGGAGAGCGCGTCGAAGTGCGCCGCCGCCGGTTCGAGTACGGCGGTGGCGCCCGGGATCTGCCCGGCGAGCCAACGGGAGTGGCCCACGGGCGAGAACACGTCCTTCACGCCGTGCCAGAGCAGCACCCGGCCGGTGATGTGGGCCGGGTCGAACCCCCAGGGGCTGCAGAACGCGATGGCGTCGTCGATCCAGCCGTACGCCGATGTGCGCAGCCCCTCGCTGTAGTTGCGCAGCAGCATGGACCGGATCCCCGCGTCGTTGACCACCATCCGGTCGGAGTCGGTCAGCTCCCGGCGCAGATCGTCCAGGAGCCGGGCCGGGTCCTGCCGGATCTGCGCCGAGCGGACGATGAAGGACTCCGCGAGGGAGTCCGGGTCGGCGGCGGCCGTGGAGTACGCGAGCACGTTGGACGCGGCCATCCCGTCGAACCAGTCGAGACCGGCCGCGCCCCAGGGGGCCAGCGTGACGAGGGCGGCGGTACGGGTCACCCGCTCGGGCAGCAGCGCCGCGCAGGCCAGCGCGTGCGGGGCCCCGCCGGAGCGGCCCACGACGGCGAACCGCTCCAGCCCCAGCGAGTCGGCGATCGCCCGGACGTCCTCGACGACATCGCTGACCCGGCGGCCCTCCTGCCGGTCGCTGCCGCCGTACCCCGGGCGGTCGTAGGTGATCAGTTGCGTACGGCGCTGATAGAGGACCATGCCGCGGGGAGCGGGCCCGAGCCTGCTGCCCGGCGTCCCGTGGAGCAGGAACACCGGTCTGCCCCGGGGATCCCCCAGCCGCTCCACCATCAGATGCCGCCCGTCCGCCGCGCGCACCCGATTGCGCACCCGCGCCTCCTCAGCTCGGTCACCCGGCCGGCCCGGGCACGGTGTGCCCCGGCGTGTTGCTGCTTCTCGATGATGACCCATCAGGGCCGTGACGGGGACTCCTTGTCGACGTCGGGCCGACTCTCTGCCCGACAGGAACTGTGAAGGTCCCGAGGTGCTTGTGGCGGGCGATTTCCGTCGCGATCCGGACGGGTGCGTACAACATCCGGACCAGCAGGGGCGAATACCGGACAGGACTAGTCCTCACCCAGGGGCCGCCGGTGGTTGCACCGGGTGTTCGCGAACGGAACCGACGTGGCATGACCGGGGGTAAGTGAACATCACGCGGGTGAAGCGTCGGTGTCGTGTGCGCGTCTGGAAGTCGACCTTGTGTGCTACCTGCCCCATCGGAATAGTGAGCGCCCCATCCTCCGTGCACGAGCACCCCACTTGCTCCGTGCACGGCCCCACAGGAGGTCGAAGTTGAAGCATCGACGCATATCCAGGAAGCGCGCGACGGTGGCCGGATCGGCCGTGGCGGCCCTGGTCGTAGCGGGATTCACGTTCCAGTCTGCGAACGCCAGCGATGAAGTACCCGAGTTCACGGTCAAGACGCTCAGCGCGGACGCGGCCGGAAAGCTCGCCACCACGCTCGACCGGGACCTGGGCGCGGACGCGGCCGGCTCGTACTACGACAGCAGGACGAAGGCCCTCGTCGTGAACGTCGTCGACGAGGCCGCCGCCGAGCAGGTCCGCCAGGCGGGCGGCGAGGCCAGAGTCGTGGAGCACTCCCTCGCCGAGCTGAAGTCGGCCCGGCAGACCCTCACCGACAAGGCGACGATCCCGGGTACCTCCTGGGCCGTCGACCCGGTGAGCAACAAGGTCCTCGTGACCGCCGACAGCACGGTCGACGGCGCGGCCTGGAAGAAGCTCTCGGCCGTGGTCGAGGGTCTCGGCGGCAAGGCCGAACTGAACAAGACGGAGGGCGAGTTCAAGCCGCTGATCGCGGGCGGCGACGCGATCTGGGGCTCCGGCTCCCGCTGCTCGCTCGGCTTCAACGTGGTCAAGGACGGCGAGCCGTACTTCCTGACCGCCGGCCACTGCACCGAGTCGGTCACCAGCTGGTCGGACACCCAGGGCGGCTCGGAGATCGGGGCGAACGAGGGCTCCAGCTTCCCGGAGAACGACTACGGCCTGGTCAAGTACACCTCGGACATCGCGCACCCGAGCGAGGTCAACCTCTACAACGGCTCCACCCAGGCGATCACCCAGGCGGGCGACGCGACGGTCGGCCAGTCGGTCACCCGCAGCGGCTCCACCACCCAGGTGCACGACGGTGAGGTCACCGCGCTGAACGCCACGGTCAACTACGGCAACGGCGACATCGTCAACGGCCTCATCCAGACGACGGTCTGCGCGGAACCGGGCGACAGCGGCGGAGCCCTCTTCGCGGGCAGCACCGCGCTCGGCCTGACCTCGGGCGGCAGCGGCAACTGCTCCTCGGGCGGCACGACGTTCTTCCAGCCGGTCCCTGAGGCGCTCGCCGCCTATGGAGCCGAGATCGGCTGACGTAACACCGCACCACGGCACCACGGCACCACCGCACCACCGCACCAAGGAGAGGCCCCCGGTCCGCCGGGGGCCTCTCCCGTGGTCAGGCGGCCTGGGCCGGGCTGCCCCGCCCTCACGACTCGGTGGCCGGGATGCCGAGGTCCTGGCGCATGGCGCGCTGCATCGCCGAGATCGCCTCCCACATCTCCATCAGGAACGTGTGGGCCTCCTGCCACTTCCGCTGGTCGTGCTCGGCGCTCCCGGTCAGTGGCGTCAGGAGCTTCCTGGCCTCCGCCAGCGCCACCCGTACTGTCTGGCAACGCTGCAGGACGTCGTCGGGGACGAGCATCTGGGCCTTGGCGTAGGTGTCCTGGAACTCGGCGCGGGCGACATCCGTCGCGGGGTCCGGGGCCGCCCCGGAACGGATGGCGTAGAGGTCTTCCATCATCTGGAACCGATACCGTCGGGCACCGGAGTTCAGCGCGACGTAGGTGTCGCGCCGGCGCTCCAGGTTCGCCTGGACGTCGTCCATGTGCCGCTTGGTCAGCTCGGAGCGCTGCTGGAGATCGAACTCCTGGCGACGGGAGCGCGAGCTCACCCACGCGGTGGTGATCGGTGCCAGCAGAGTGCCCGCCACACCCACCACGGCCACCAGTAACGCTACGGTCCCCGTGCTCATCTCTCCCCCTGCCGTGCGGCCCGGACCAACCCTCGGTGAACGAACACCCTCGGGCCCCCGGCGCGGGCAGTCAAGGCCGCCGCCGGGGAAGAAGGAGCGCGCGTCCCCTTCGGCCATGGTGAACGGGTCCGGGCCCGAACGGCGGAGCCCGGACCGCGATGCTGCGGTCCGGGCCCGGTGGGGCGGTCCGGGCCCGGTGGGGCTGGCGGCGGTCAGGTACGGTCAGGCGGCCTGGGCCAGGCCGCCGGGGCCCGCTTCGGCCGGGGCGATGCCGAAGACGTTCACGGCCTGGTAGTAGGTCCAGGCCGTGCTGTTGCACGACGTCCGCTTCGCGCCGGAGTAGGCGGCGCACACGCGCTTGAGGTCCTCGTAGAAGGCGGAGTCGATGCGGGCCTTGTTGGCGGAGAACGTACCGGCGGCCTTGTAGTTCCGGTAGCCGAAGTCGTGGCGGGCGCAGGCGGTCCGGAAGGGGAAGCCGAAGGGGTTGTCGGGCGAGCTGCTGCAGTAGTCCGTCGACCAGTCGAAGCCGTACGCGGCCCAGGCGCCCTGGTTGTTGCGGGCGGCGTTCCAGGCGTTGTGGCTGGAGGCGCTGGTCTGGGTCCAGGAGCTGAGCACCTGGGGCTTGTCGGCGGGGGCGGCCGAGGCGGAGGGGGCGGTGATCAGGGCGAGCGGGAGAGACAGGGCGACTACGGCGAGCGGAGCCATGAATCGACGACGCATGAGTGACCTCCGTGGGGGTGGAAAGGAGTTGTCCTGGCCGTGCTCCTCGTCGGGTGGTCGAGGCAGCTCCAGAATGTCGCCATGTACCTGTCATGCCTAGTCGTTGCGCTGATCCGACATCAGGAATTGGAGTGGATGTCAGATGAGAACCCACTCCGCAGCGAAATCATGACCAGCAGTCATGAAGCCGTCCCGGGTGGTTAAGTTGGCGATGCGGGTGCGGGCCCGTAGCGGCGTTCCACCGGCCGCTGCCAGGGGAGGGACAGCGGATGAGCACCACCACACGCGACCAGGTCATCGCCGATGAGCAGAAGGCCGTGGACCGCGCGTACGACTGCTACGCCGAGCGGCTCGTCGAAATGACGGGGACGGCGGCAGCCACGGCCGCCGCCAGCAACAAGGACGGCATCGCCAACCGGCTCGACGCAGAGGAGAAGACGGCGGCGTACGACGGACTCGGCGGCGAATCACTGGTCACCGCCCGTGTGGACGCACCGGACGAGCCAGGAGGCGAGCCCAGGCCCTGGTACATCGGGCGGCGGGCCGTCTCCGACGTCCGGACCCGGGACACCGTCGTCGTGCTGTGGACCAGCCCGATGGCGACGAAGTGGGCCGCGGTACAACCACATACGCCGGGCGACATCACCCTGCGGCGGCAACTGCGCTGTGTACAGCGCGTCGTCGAGGACTACTTCGACGACATCACTCCGGCCGTCCCCGTCCCCGTCCCCGTCCCCGTGCCTGTTCCCGCCCCCGTTCCTCCCGTACTGCCGGCCGTGCCGGCGCCCCGGCAGGCCGGGGACGACGCCGACGAAGAAGCAGCGGTGCAGGGGGCGGACACCGCAGTGCCCGAAGGGCGCCCGTCGGTCCGCACTCCCGCCGGCAGCGCCCGGCGACGGCGTCCATCCATCCAGCCGGACGACTTCCTGCTGCGCGAGCTCCAGCGCTCCCGCAGCGGCCGCATGCGGGACATCGTCGAAACCATCCGCCGCGACCAGATGGACCTGGTCACGGGCTCGCCTTCCGACATCCTCGTCGTGCAGGGCGGACCAGGCACGGGAAAGTCCGCCGTCGGTCTGCACCGCGTGACCTGGCTCGTCAACAACGGTCACTTCACGGCCCAGGACATCCTCGTCATCGGACCGCACCAGCGGTTCCTCGACTACGTCGGTCAGGTGCTGCCCACGCTGGGCACCCGCGACGTCAATGCCGTACAGCTCTCCCGCCTGTGGGACGGCGAGGTCCTCGGCGCCGACGCCCCGGAGGCGAGGCTGGTGAAGTCCGACGAACGCATGTCGGCCGTCCTGCGGCGCCGCGTCGAGCACGAGTGCCGTCCGGAGGCCGTCGACGGCCTCCTCGCCGCCCCCTCCTTCGCGGGCGACGAACCGGCCTTCACCGTCACCGCAGGCAGCACGACGCTGCGCATTCCGCGTACGGAGGTTCACGCCCTCTTCGACGAGGCACGCGGCGGTGACGGGGCCCACCGCGAGCGCCGTGACCGTTTCCGCAGCCTGCTCGTCGACCGGCTCCTGCGGGAACTGGCCGCCCTCGCCCCGCGCCGTGGCGCGGACGGCACGATCCGCCGCAGCCTGGAACGCAACCGTCAGGTGGAACGCCTCATCGACCGCGCCTGGCCTTCACCGGGCGCCCGGGAGGCACTGCGCAGCCTCTACGACTCGCCCGAACTGTTACGCGCCTGTGCCGACGGCATTCTCGACGAGGAGGAGCAGGCCGCGCTGCACCGCCCCCGGGCCGACCGGGCCGAGGACGATCCGTGGACCCTGGACGACCGTGTCTGCCTGGAGGAGCTCCGCCACCTCATCACCGGCGAGCCTCCGCGGCGCTACGGCCACATCGTCGTCGACGAGGCCCAGGACCTGACCCCCATGCAGGCACGCGCCCTGCGCCGCCGGGTGGCGAGAGGCGGCTCGATGACCGTGCTCGGCGATCTCGCCCAGGCCACCGGCCCGTATCCGTATCCCGGATGGGACCGGCTGGGCACGCTCCTGTCCGACCACGGTGACTGGCGCGTCGAAGAGCTGACCACCAGTTACCGCGTACCCGCCGAGATCATGAAGTTCGTCGCCCCGCTGGCCCGCGCGGTCGCCCCCGCTCTTCCTTACCCGCGGGCGGTGCGGCAGGCCGGAGCGGACGCCGTACGGACGGTTGCCACCGAGCCGTGGAAGCTGCTCGGCGACACGGTCGCTCAGGTGGTCCGCCTGGTGGGCAGCAACGACGGACGCACGCTGCGTTCCGTGGCCGTCATCGTGCCCGACGACTCCGGCTGGCTCGAAGAGATCGGCCGGCACCTGGACACCGCCGACGGGATCACGGAGCAGGAACGGGACGCGGTCTCCGTCCTGGCCGCCCGCCAGGTCAAGGGCATGGAGTACGACCACGTCCTCGTCATCGAACCCGCCACCATCGCCGATCGGGGGCCGTCCGGGCTGCGCCAGCTCTACATCGCGCTGACCAGGAGCACACAGAGCCTGACCATCCTGCACACCGCGCCGCTCCCCGGTGCTCTGACGGACACCGGCGGCGGGCCGGCGGAACCGCCGCCTCGTGTCGCCGAATCCGACATCGGCTCCGTCACCGGGTCCGACATCGGCTCCGTCACCGAAGCCGTCACCAGGTCCGTCACCGTCACCGTCACCGACTCCGGCACTGGCACCGGCAGCGAATCCGTACCGGTGACGGAGAGCGGCATCCCGGAGATCGGTGCGGACGTCCGGATCCGCGTGGTCGGCCACACCACCGGCGGCAACTACCGGGTCGAGGCCGTCTCACCCACCACGGACCGCCCCCTGCTCATGGCCGTACGCCACGGTTCCGCGCCGCCCACCGCCGGTGCGGTACTGGACGCCTGGGTGCTCCGCCACCTCTCCGGCGTCAGCTTCGTCACGGTCGACGAACGCGGCCGCAGGCCCATCTCGCCCACCATGGCCCCGCGCTACGCGGCCGCGCTCGGGGTCGTCGCGGAACTGGCCGGCGGGAGCGTTCCGGACGACTTCCGCCCGCGGCTCTCGGAGCTCAAGGGCATGGCCAACCGCTGCTTGCGCCTGGACCAGCACGACTGGCTGGACGTCTGGCGTGTCCTCGGCTCCCCGGACAGGCCACGTCTGAACGCCCTGCGGGACCTCGCCGGCCACCGCGTTCCGGCTGCCGGCACACCGCACCTGGACCGGTTCCGGGCCGAACTGGAGCGCAGCGGCTGGGCGGAGGACCTGGACAAGGCCCGGCGGACCATCGAGGCACGCATCCACGATGCGACCGGCCTGGTGACGGAGGACCAGCTCCCCGTCCCCCGGCGCGAGAACCCTGTGCCGTCCGAGCCGTCCGAGCCGTCCGAGCCGTCCGAGCCGTCCGAGCCGTCCGAGCCGTCCGAGCCGTCCGAGCCGTCCGAGCCGTCCGAGCCGT
>NZ_JBEXSI010000057.1:0-10255 GCF_040613515.1 Streptomyces sp. NPDC006261 | reverse complement strand
TGTGCCGTCCGAGCCGTCCGAGCCGTCCGAGCCGTCCGAGCCGTCCGAGCCGTCCGAGCCGTCCGAGCCGTCCGAGCCGTCCGAGCCGTCCGAGCCGTCCGAGCCGTTCGAGCCGTCCGGAACGCCCCCGCCGTCCGAGCCCGAGGAAGCTGAACCCATGACCACCACGACAGCCGCCCCCGCCGCACCGGAGAAGACGGAGTCGAGCGCGGGCCTGCCCCAGCTCCTGGAGACTTCGGCCGCAGCGGACCGCACCTGCAAGACGCATGAGGCGGTGCGCTTCGAACTGAAGGCGGCCCTTCTGCGCGGGGACCGGCAGCCGGAGCCCGAGCACCCGGTCGTCGACGTCGCCTGTGTGACCGACGAGGAGCACCTGCTCTACGAAGTGCTCGGTGCGGACCTCACCTCGTACGCCGACCTACGCTCGGGAGCGGCCCGCCTCCGCGAGATCAACCACGCCCTGGCCGTGGGCGCCGACCGGCTCTGCCTCGTCCTGGCCGGCCCTCCGGCGGAGGAGTGGGCGCCCGCCGCGGTCCACGATGTCTTCGGCGTCCATGTCCTGTGGCGCACTCCGCAGCAGAGCTGGGGAGGCCAGGACGCCGCCGCCGCCCTGGGCGCCGGCCGGGTGGGAGGCGGCCGGGTGTGGAGCGGGCTTCAGGCCGCTGTCGACCCACCGGCCGACGGTGCCGTCCCCGCGCTCCCGTCATCGCGCCCAGCCCCCCGCCGCAGCGACAGCAGCAGGGTCAGCGCCGTGCCCACGACCGCCCAGGCGGAGAGCACCAGCAGCGGGCCGGTGACCGCGTTGCCCCGGAAGTAGGCGATCGAGCGGGCCACCCAGGTGCCCGCGCCCGGCGGGAGGGCCGGGCCGATCGCCCGCCAGAAGTCCGGGAGCATCGGGAGCGGGAAGGCGCCGCCCGCGCTCGGGTTGCCCGCGATGACGATGATCAGGACGGCCAGGCCGATGCCGACGATGCCGGTGAGGGCCTCCAGGGCGAGCGTGATCATGCCGACCGAGAAGACGACCAGGGCTCCGAGGCCTGCCAGGCCCCAGACGCTGCCCGGCAGGGCGCCGAGGATCGGGCCGATGATGATCGCGCCGCCGATGCCGCCCGCGACCGCGTACAGCGCCATCACGGCGGTCCGGATCAGCGCGCGCTGCCGGTTGGCGGGCTTGGTGCCGGCGCTGATCGCCAGGATCGAGGCGCAGAGGTAGCCGCCGACGCACCAGCCGACCACCAGGTAGAAGGACGAGAGCCCGTCGAAGTCGTCGGCGGAGGCCGGTGCCACGTCCACGGTCCGTACGGTCCGCTGCTGGGAGCCCTCTACCTGGGTGAGGATCCGTTCCAGGGCGCTGGACAGGACGGTCCCGCCGCCGGAGGCGACCAGCAGCGTGTCGGTGCGGCCCTCCGGCGAGACGATCAGGGCGCCGTCGATGTCGCGGTTCATGATCTGCTCGCGCGCCTCGGCCTCGCTGCTCACCGTCCGCGGGTCCAGAGGCCCGCCGGGAAGTCCGTCGAGCCGGCTGACGAGCTGCTGGGACATCTGCTGCGGGGCCACCACCCCGAAGGCCACATCGGTCGGCTTCGGTTTGTGCAGGGCGCCGACGTAGGACGCGATGAACAGCAGTTGCAGCCCGAGCACGCCGATGACGAGCAGGGCGGCCCGTGGAGTGACGGCGTTCTTCACCTCGTCGACGAAAGTCATGCCCCAACCGTCCGGGCGGGCCGGTGGCCGCGCAGGCGGGGCGGGGCCGAATGGCTCAAGGGCGCAGGAGCCGCCACCGGCCGCCGGTCAGGTGGGACCGAGGGCGCCACGAGCTCCCGCCACGCGTCAGGTGTGGCTGAGGACCACCGTCAGCGCCACGAACTCCGCCAGGAGCTGCGTGGCGAACGCCACCTGGCGCACGCGCACGGTGGTCGCGGCCAGGGCGACGGCACACGCCACGACGGCCAGGGCGAGGCTCCAGCCGAACAGCCAGCCGGGCAGTGAGTCGCCGCACTGCTGCCCGTACGTCATGCAGCGCCCCGCGCGCTCGCCGGTGAGGGTCAACAGGCCCGCCACCAGCGCGGCGGGCGCGAAGAGGCCGGCGCACAGGCCGGACCAGAAGCGCGTGCGGTCCGGGGCGGGGGCCTCCGTGGAGGCCCCCGTGGAGGTCTCGTCCGCCGGGGGCGTGGGCTGCGGGGCTGTTGTGCTCATGCCTTGATCCAATGCGCTCACGCTGCCCCCCGCACCGGTCCGGGTACTCAGCGCGGGTGCGTGAGCTACTCAGGAAGGGTGCACACTGGATATCGCACGCGTGTTCGAAGTTGGTCTATGGTGGAGAACAGGGGTGGTGAGTGACGGAACGGTCGGAACGGTTCAGGAGGTGCGGATGTCCGGTTTCACGCATCTCCATACCGTCTCGGGGTTCTCCCTGCGGTACGGGGCCTCGCACCCCGAGCGGCTCGCCGGGCGTGCCGCCGAGCGGGGGATGGGCTCCCTTGCGCTGACCGATCGCGACACCCTCGCGGGAGCGGTCCGGTTCGCCAAGGCCTGCCAGGGGGAGGAGGTTGAGGTCCGGCCGCTCTTCGGGGTGGACCTCGCGGTGGCCTCGTACGCGGAGGGGGCGGGCCGGGCTGCCGCACGCCCGCGCACTCCCGCGCGCGGCGGTGCCTTTGTCGATGAATCCGCACCCCGTGTCACCTTCCTCGCCCGGGACGGCGCACGCGGCTGGGCCGAGCTGTGCCGGCTCGTCACCGCCGCCCACGCACGGGGCGCCGCTGACGCCATCGGTCCGCTCGACGGGTCCGGTCCGCTCGGCGTCACCGGGCCGCCCCTGGTCGGCCGGGCCGCGCTGCCCGCCGACGGGCTGACCGTGCTGCTCGGGCCCGCCTCCGAGGTGGGCCGGGCGCTCGCCGCGGGCCGCCCCGACCGGGCCGCCGCGCTGCTCGCGCCCTGGCGGGAGATGTACGGCGACGACCTGCGCCTCGAAGCCGTCCACCACGGCCGTCCGGGCACCGGGCCCGGATCGCTGCGGCTGGCCGCCCGTACCCTCGGCTTCGCCGCCGACCAGGGCGTACGGACCGTGCTGACCAACGCCGTCCGGTACGCCGACCCGGGGCAGGGTCCCATCGCCGACGTACTCGACTCCGCCCGCAGGCTCGTCCCCGTCGACCCGCGTCGCTCGCCCCTGGACAGCGGTGAGCGCTGGCTCAAGGGTGAGGGCGCGATGCGGGAGGCCGCCGAGCGGATCGCCTCCGCCGCCGGTCTGGGGCAGGGCGCGGCGGCCCGGCTGCTGGCGGAGACCCGGCGCACCGCCGACGCCTGCCGGGTCGATCCCGCCGCCGACATCGGGATGGGCTCCATCCACTTCCCCGAACCGCACCTGGTCGGCGCCGGCCGGCGTACCGCGCACCGGGTGCTCACCTCCAGGGCCGCCGCCGGGATGGTGCTGCGCGGCTATGACCGCGACCGCGCGTACTGGGACCGGATGCACGAGGAGCTCGACATCATCGCCCACCGCGGATTCGCCTCGTACTTCCTGACGGTCGCTCAGGTCGTCGACGACGTACGGGATATGGGCATCCGGGTCGCCGCGCGCGGCTCCGGCGCGGGCTCCCTGGTCAACCACCTCCTCGGCATCGCCCACGCCGACCCCGTCGAGCACGGGCTGCTCATGGAGCGCTTCCTGTCCAAGCGCCGCTTCGTCCTGCCCGACATCGACATCGACGTCGAATCGGCCCGTCGGCTCGACGTCTACCGCCGGATCATCGAACGCTTCGGACCCGAACGCGTCGCCACCGTCGCCATGCCCGAGACCTACCGGGTGCGCCACGCCATCCGCGACGTCGGCGCCGCGCTCTCCATGGACCCGGCCGAGACCGACCGGCTCGCCAAGGCGTTCCCGCACATCCGGGCCCGCGACGCCCGCGCCGCGATGGAGGAGCTGCCCGAGCTGAAGGAGGTCGCGCGGAACCAGGACAGGTACGGCCGGCTCTGGGAGCTGGTGGAGGGGCTGGACGCGCTGCCGCGCGGGATCGCCATGCACCCGTGCGGGGTGCTGCTCTCGGACGCCGGGCTGCTGCGCCGTACACCGGTGATGCCCACCAGCGGCGAGGGCTTCCCGATGGCGCAGTTCGACAAGGAGGACGTGGAGGACCTGGGGCTGCTGAAACTCGATGTGCTGGGCGTACGGATGCAGTCCGCGATGGCGCACGCCGTCGCCGAGGTGAAACGCGCCTCGGGCGCGGACGTGGACCTGGACGCCGTACCGCCGGGCGACCCGGAGACGTACCGGCTGATCCGTACCGCCGAGACACTGGGCTGCTTCCAGATCGAGTCGCCCGGCCAGCGCGACCTGGTCGGCAGGCTCCAGCCCGCCACCTTCCACGACCTGGTCGTCGACATCTCGCTGTTCCGGCCGGGGCCCGTCGCCGCCGACATGGTGCGGCCGTTCATCGAGGCCCGGCACGGCCGGGCGCCGGTCCGCTACCCCCACCCCGACCTGGAAGGACCGCTGAGCGGCACCTACGGCGTGGTCGTCTTCCACGAGCAGATCATCGAGATCGTCGCCATCATGACCGGCTGCGGCCGGGGCGAGGCCGACCGGGTGCGGCGCGGGCTCTCCCACCCCGAGTCCCAAGGGCTGATCAGGGTCTGGTTCGCGCGGCACGCGGCGGCCCGGGGGTACGACGCCGAGGTGATCGCACATACCTGGAAGATCATCGAGGCGTTCGGCAGCTACGGCTTCTGCAAGGCGCACGCCGTCGCGTTCGCCGTACCGACGTACCAGTCCGCCTGGCTCAAGGCGCACCACCCGGCCGCCTTCTACGCCGGTCTGCTCACCCACGACCCCGGGATGTACCCGAAGCGGCTGCTGCTCGCGGACGCCCGGCGGCGCGGGGTGCCGCTGCTGCCGCTGGATGTGAACCGGTCGGCGGTCGCCCACCGAATCGAACTGGTGTCTGATGGGGGGGGAGAGGCGGAGGCCTGGGGGCTGCGTCTCGCGCTCTCCGACGTCCACGGCATCAGTGAGGCCGAGGCCGCCCGGATCGAGGAGGGGCAGCCGTACTCCTCACTGCTGGACTTCTGGCAACGGGCCCGCCCGGGCCGCCCGGTCGCCGAACGGCTCGCGCAGGTGGGCGCGTTGGACGCCTTCGGCGCCAACCGCCGCGACCTGCTGCTGCACCTCTCCGAGCTCCACCGCGCCCACCGGAGCTCCGGTTCCGGCGCCCGGGGTGCCCAGCTCCCGCTGGGGGACGGACACCGCACGGGCTCGGTCGGGCTGCCCGACCTCAACGAGGCGGAACGGCTGAGCGCCGAGCTCGGGGTGCTGAGCATGGACGTCTCCCGCCACCTGATGGGGGATCACCATGCCTTCCTGGAGGAGCTGGGCGTGGTCTCCGCCAAGCGGCTGCGCGAGGCCCGGCACGGCGAGACCGTGCTGGTCGCCGGTGCCAAGGTGGCCACCCAGACGCCGCCGGTCCGCTCCGGCCGCCGGGTCATCTTCACCACCCTGGACGACGGCAGCGGCCTGGCCGACCTGGCGTTCTTCGACGACAGCCACGCCGCCTGCGCGCACACCGTCTTCCACTCCTGGCTGCTGCTGGTGCGCGGAGTGGTGCAGCGGCGCGGTGCGCGCAGCCTGAGTGTGGTGGGCGCGGCCGCCTGGAACCTCGCCGAACTGGCCGAACTGCGCCGCACCGGAGGACTCGACGCGGTCGCGGCGCGGCTGGCGGAGGAGGCGCCGGAGGAGGGCGACGAGGAGAAGGAGCCGGGGGAGGGTGCCGAAGCGAAGACGCCCGGTGCCGGCCGTCGTATACGGATGGAGACCGGTTACGAGATGAACCCCTGGGCCGACCTTCAGCCACCCGGCGAAGGTCCGCCCACCGGAAGGAAGTTGTGGCACCAGTCGCAGGGGAGCGCGGGATGAACGGCGAAGAGGGAGAAAGCCCGGACGTCCTGTACCTGCGGTTCCGCAGGACCGCCGGCGGGCCCCTCGACAGCGCCGGCTACACCGGGCTGCTCGCCCTGCTCGGCGCGTTCACCCCGGTCGTCGAGGCCGCACCGCCCGACGGGGCGCTCGCCGATGTGGGCGGCGCGTTGCGCTACTTCGGGCGGGACGCACAGGGCCTGGCCTCGGTGATCCGGGTCCGGGCGCTCGCCCTGCACGGTGTGGACTGCGCGATCGGCGCGGGAGCCAACCCCATGGTGGCGCGGATGGCCGCTCGGCGGGCGGCGCCCGGGACCACCTTCGTGGTGGGGCGGGGGGAGGAGGCGGCGTTCCTCGCACCGCTCCCGGCCGCCGCCCTGGACGGTGTCGGGGCCGCCACGGCGCGCACCCTGTGCGGTTACGGGCTCGACTCCGTCGGCCGGATCGCCGCCGCACCCCTGGCCACCCTCCAGCGCATCACCGGCGTACGCACCGGGCGTGAGCTGTGGGAGCGGGCACGGGGCATCGACCGTACGCGGGTCGTCCCGAACGCGGCCGCCCGCTCCATCGCCGCCGAACGCTCCTTCCCCCGCGACGAACTGGCCCCCGAGCAGCACCGCCGCGCCCTCCTCTCGCTCACCGAGGAGCTGGGGGTGCGGCTGCGGGGCGAGGGGCAGGTGTGCCGGTCGCTGGCGGTCTCGGTGCGGTACGCGGACCGGACCGGTTACGCGACGCTGACCCGGAGCCGGACGCTGGGGGAGCCCACCGCGCACTCGGCCGCGCTCACCGCGCTCGCCTACCGGATCCACGAGTCCTTCGGGCTCCAGCGGGCCCGGGTGCGGGGGATCGCGCTGCGCGCGGAGGGGCTGGCCGACGCAGGCCGGGCCTCCCGCCAGCTGACCTTCGACCCGGCGGACGAGCGGTCGCGTCGGATCGAGGAGGTGGCGGACCGGCTGCGGGAGAGGTTCGGGCCCGGTGCGGTGAAGCCGGCCGGACTCGCGGCCTGAAGGGCGGGGTCGACGCGCTGAGGGGGCCCCGCGGATCAGGGCGGGGACGCCAATACCCGATCTAGGACGAGGCTGCGCCATTTTTTACCGACACGTAACTTCCCACCCAACCTTACTCATGCGTAATTTGGCATGAGCACATAAAGCTTGTGGTCCGGGCCACAGGGCGCACCGCCATCGCACCTCCCTTGAGCCGCAAGGAGACCCCACGATGCTGCCCTGGTTCCGTGCTGCGCGCACCCCACGCGCGCGCAGCGCATTCGCCGCCCTGCTCCTCGCAGTCACCCTTCTCGTCGCCCCCACGGCGACCGCGACCGCAGCTGCCCCCACCGCCGCGACGGCCACCTCCCGTGGCTGGAACGACTACTCCTGCAAGCCCTCCGCCGCCCATCCCCGCCCCGTCGTCCTGGTCCACGGAACCTTCGGGAACTCGGTCGACAACTGGCTTTTCCTCGCCCCCTACCTGGTCAACCGGGGCTACTGTGTCTTCTCCCTCGACTACGGCCAGCTCCCCGGCGTGCCGTTCTTCCACGGCCTCGGCCCCATCGACAAGTCCGCCGAACAGCTCGACGTGTTCGTCGACAAGGTGCTCGCCTCCACCGGAGCGCCGAAGGCCGACATCGTCGGCCACTCCCAGGGCGGCATGATGCCGAACTACTACCTGAAGTTCCTGGGCGGCGCCCCCAAGGTCAACGCACTCGTCGGCCTCGCCCCGGACAACCACGGCACGTCGCTGCTCGGCCTCACGAAGCTGCTGCCGTACTTCCCCGGCGTCGAGAAGTTCATCAGCGACAAGACTCCCGGCCTCGCCGACCAGGTCGCCGGATCCCCCTTCATCACCAAGCTCACCGCGGGCGGCGACACCGTCCCCGGCGTCCGCTACACCGTCATCGCCACCAAGTACGACCAGGTGGTGACTCCGTACCGCACGCAGTACCTGGACGGACCGAACGTACGCAACGTCCTGCTCCAGGACCTGTGCCCGCTGGACCTGTCCGAGCACGTGGCGATCGGGACCATCGACCGGATCGCCTTCCACGAAGTGGCCAACGCCCTGGACCCGGCACGCGCCACCCCGACCACCTGCTCCAGCGTGATCGGCTGACACCAACGGGCCGAGTTCGCTGCCCGTCGGTGCGGACAGCGAACTCGGCCCGTGTTCATGCCTTACGGCGTGGGTCAGCGGCTGTGACGGCCAAAGACGGTGGCCCGACGGCGCTGCGAGGAGAACAGCACGGCCGCACCGACGGCGAGCGCGGCGGCCCCGCCCATGGCGAGGTAGGTGCTGCTGCTCGAACCACCGGTCTCGGCGAGCACGTCCTCCTGCCCGGCGGCGTTGGTCTGCGGCGCGTTGCCCTCGGCGGCACCGGCCTCAGCGTCGGCCTCGGGCTCGGCGGCCGGGCCGGCGGGAGCGGCGGCGTTGACCTTCGCCCCCGTCTTCGCGTCGTCGTCGCCGTGCCCGTTGTGCTCCACGGAGGACTTCTCGGCGCCCTCGGTGATCGCGTCCTCGGAGGGGGCGGAGGGAGCCGGTGCGGGCGCCCCCTCCTGCGCCTTCGGAGCCTCACCCGCGGGCTTCTCCTCCGGCGCGTCGCCGCCACCCGTACCGCCCGTACCCGCCGAACCGCCGCCGAAGACCACGTCGGAGCAGGCGTAGAACGCCTCGGGGGAGTCGGAGCGCTGCCACACCGTGTAGATCAGCTGCCGTCCCGCCGCGTCCGGAACGGTCCCGTCGAACACGTACGAACCGTCCACCAGAGCCGGGTCGGTGGCCTCGGCGAAGGGCTTCGCCTCCAGGTCCGACCAGGCCAGCGGCTTCGTCGGGTCGTAGCCGGGCTTGGTGAGGTACAGCTCGAACGAGCCCTTGTGCGGGGCCGTGGCACGGAACTTGAAGGTGTGCTTGCCCGCCTTCACGGGGGAGGCCGGCCAGTCGGCGCGCGGCAGGTCGAGCCCCTTGAACTTGTCGTTGGCCGCGCTGCACAGCTTGCCGTCCGGGATCAACTCACGGTGCTTGCCCGCCGCGTTGGCGATGTTCACCCCGTTCCAGTCGTAAAGCGCCTGCGTACCACCCGCCGCGACCGCCGCCTTGCACGCCGCCGACACCGGGCTCTCCGGACCCTCCGCGAAGCACGCGGAAACCCGGCTCACCGGGTCGGTGAGCGAACCGTGGGCGAGCGCCGGAGTGGCGGTGAGTCCGGCCAGCGCGAACGGTGCGAAGCCGAGGGCGACGATCCCGGCGGCCTTGCGGCGAGCGGTCATGGAGGGTTCTCCTTCAAAGCGGCACAACGGTGGGGCGCCGGGTCTTCAATCCGTCCCGGCGATCAGCAAGCTAGCCGCTCGGAAGGGCCAAAACCCCTGCTGGGACGGGGTGGAGGGGATCCTTATGGTCGCTTTAAGGACCGGTTAGGGAAGAGCTCAGGAAGCGTCAGGGCCCTGCGGGCGCCCGCGCATTGACCCTGTGTTGTCCATGGTTGTCCACCGAAGCCCGTGTACTTCCGCGCTGGGTGGCTCCCCATCTGGCTCCCAGAGCGCCTCGCGTACTGGGCCGGTCGTGCATCCACACCACGCGTGGCCGGCCACCGGCTGAGGGGCGGCGAAACATGTCCCAGAACCTTCGGCGGGAAGGGTCCTGGTTCTCGTTGCCAACGCTTGGTCATAGGTACGCCCGGCGCGCTGTACAGCGGGCCCGCAAGTCGTCTGCGTCTCGGCGGGCCAATTGCTCGGAGACCATCCGCTCGACCGTCGTCAGACACTCGTCGCAAGCGAACATGTCGCCATCGCCGTCCTTCGTACGGATAGGGCCGAACCACTTGACGGATACGCGCTCCCGGCGGCATCCGAGCCAGCAGGGCCCCATGACGCGGTTGAGTTGCACGTGGGGAGGGAGAACTGGAACTGATCAGCCGGCCGGAAGACGGTGCGGGGGCCGGTCATGATCCAGGGGAGTTGTCGGCCCTCCAGCTCCAGAGTTCGGCTGCTCCCGCTTGCCCCTCTCATGTTGCGGATGCGGTAGCAGCCACCGTCGAGAGGAAGGTGGTCGCCGACCTTGACCTCATCGGGCGTTACCTCCAGAGGCAAGGTACCTTCCGGTCGCAGCTCTTCGAGGTGCTGCGCCGGCCGATGCGCCAGGCTCTCCAGCCCAGCGGCAAGACGTTCGGCCGTCCTGCTGGCCACCGAGTGGGAGGCCATGCGGGAGGAGCTGCTGCGTGAGCCGGAGGCCGCGCACCTGCTCTTCATGCGCTAGTTGTATTGACCCGCAGCGTTGTTGACACGGCTGATGGGTGGGTGTCCGTTGAGCGCGGTGTGGCAGCGGTGGTGGTTGTAGGTGTGGAGGAAGTCT